>CANCBY010000252.1 GCA_947374445.1 Pseudobdellovibrionaceae bacterium | reverse complement strand
TAAGGCTCGGCAAAGGCATTGAAACATTTTTCAAAGCTGACCGAACTGTGATCGGCGCAAGCACTCCAGCCTTCGCGCAGATTGTTCGCGAGCACATGTCAAAATTTGCAACTGAATTCGTTCTCTGCAATCTTGTCACGTCAGAGATGGTCAAACATGCAAACAATGCATTCCTAGCCACCTCAATCAGTTTTGCCAACGAGCTCGCGCGCATCGGCGAAGCTTACGGCGTAGACTCACATCTTGTTGCTAAGGCGCTCAAACTTGATAAGCGAATTGGCTCTGGAGCTTATGTGGCTCCAGGCTTAGGCTTTGCTGGTGGTACTTTGCCGCGTGATCTTCGCGTCTTGCAAAAAATTGGTCTCGAGAAAAATATCCCGACCAAACTTGTCGACTCCGTTCTTGAAATCAACGAGGCCACGACTCAAGCCATTGCCGATATCGTGGCTCACAATCTGAAATCTAAAAATTCTCAAGGCCCTGTATTAATTCTTGGCTACACTTATAAGCCAGACACAGACACCCTTCGCAGATCACTCTCACTTGACCTCGCAAAAGAATTGCAAACTCGCGGCTACTCATGCATTGGCTACGACCCAATCATGAACTCAAAAGACTTGAGTGGCATCAAAGGTCTGATCGAGCACAAAAACAATCTCACTGATATAAAAACTAAACCCGAGGTCATTCTTCTAATGACGACTCGCCCGGTTTTTAAAGATCTTAAGTGGACAGAACTTGCAGCTCAATGGGAGCAAAACCCTGCGGCAAAAGCCTCTACAAAAGCGCTAGTTCTCGACACTCAAAATCATCTGGATCAAAATGCTGTTCTTAAGGCGGGTTTCAACTTCAAAAAACTTTGGTCACCCCTCATAGAAGCTAGTGCTGATACAAAATATGAGGCCACAAAATGATTTCACTAAAAAATAAATCTGTGATCATTACTGGCGGAGGTCGTGGTATTGGTCGTGCGCTCGCTCTTGCCTGTAAAAAAGCCGGAGCCTTTGTCACCGTTGCCGCTCGCTCAAAAACCGATCTCGACGAAACAAGCGCCGAACTTAAAGCCATCAACAACGATCTCCCACATCTAGCTATCCGCTGCGATGTCACCAGTTCAACTGAGCTAGTCCACCTCTTTAATTCGGCACAAGAAAAGTTTGGCCCTTTGCACGGCCTCATCTGTGCCGCCGGAGTTTACGGAGCTATCGGCCCTTTTGCTGATTCACCTTTTGAAGAGTGGGCAGCCGCCGTCGACATCAATCTCACTGGCACCGCTCGCTCCATCCACGCGGCCATTCCACATATGGCTCGTGGCGCTCGAATCATTTTGTTCTCCGGTGGTGGCCAAGCCGCCATGCCAAATTTTTCAAGCTACGTGACGAGCAAAGGTGGCATCTGGCGCCTCACTGAAACCTTAGGTGCCGAACTTGCCGCTCGAGAAATTTACGTCAATGCGATTGCACCTGGGGCCGTAAACACCAAGCTCTTGGATGATCTCCTCACAGCAGGGCCAGACAAAGTCGGTGCCGATGTTTATCAAAAATCTCTCGAACAAAAAAAGGCAGGCGGCCAAGGCTCTGAAAAAGCGGCTGACCTCACGCTTTATTTGCTCTCTGAAAAGTCAGCAGGCCTCTATGGAAAAACACTCAGTGCAGTCTGGGATCCCTACAAGGATTTTCAAGACCTACCAAAGATGAGCAAAAGCGATATTTTCACTGCAAAGCGAGTGGTCGACTATGATGGCAACACAAGAGCTGTGCCAGCCAAGAAGTAGCTTGGTGGGAATTAAATATTTCTAGCAAATTACTAAAAACTTAACTCCAACGATCACAAAAGATCACACAGTACTAAAGGATTTTCATGGCAAAATTTTTCGTCACAGGAGCCGCCGGATTCATCGGTAGCCACTTCACTGATCGAGCTCTCGCAAAAGGCCACCAAGTGGTCGGCTTCGACAATATGTCGACAGGCCAAAAATTCTTTCTCAAAGATGCGCTCACAAATAAAAACTTCAAGCTCATCGAAGGCGACATCCGCGAAATCGAACAGTTGCAAAAAGCCATGTCAGATCTCAAACCAGACTGGGTGATTCACTTTGCTGCCAATGCAGATGTTCGCCGTGGCCTCGATCGACCTCGCCGCGATCTTGATTACAATACTATCGGCACTTGGAATGTTGTAGAATCCGCTCGCGGAGTCGATTGCAAAAATGTTTTGTTTAGCTCCACAGGCTCTGTCTACGGCGAGCCCAAAGTATTCCCTACTCCCGAGAACGGCCCCTTCCCAGAGCAAACATCTCTCTATGGCGCCTCAAAACTAGCCGGCGAAGGAATCCTCTCCGCCTACGCCCACGGCTACGGCATGAACAATGTGGTCTTCCGCTTTGTTTCGATTTTGGGTCCGCGCTACACTCACGGACACGTCTTTGATTTCATGAAAAAGCTAAAAGCTGATAAGACCAAACTGCCAGTTCTCGGCAACGGAAAACAATTAAAGTCTTATCTTCATATGAACGACCTTATGAAAGGACTTTGGCTCGTGATTGAATCGAAACCACAAGGATTTCAAGTCTACAATATCGGACACGACGACGCTCTCACTGTTGATATAAGCATCGGCTACATTACTCGCGAACTGGGTCTCACTCCAAAACTTGAATACTCCGGCGGAGAGCGCGGGTGGATCGGCGACAGTCCTCGCATCCAACTCGACACAACTAAGCTCAAAAAACTCGGCTGGTCGGCAGATAAATCTCTCGAGCAAGGTGTTGTCGATACTGTTCATTACATCTCTGAAAACAGCTTTTTACTGAGCGAGGCAAACTTATGAGCGACAATACAACATTTCTTGGACTGATCGGCTGCGGAGTGATCGGCGAGCGCAGAGCTCAAGCCCTCCCACCCGGAACAAAACTCATCGGCTGCTTTGATCCAGACACAAAAAAAGCGCAAAAAATTGCAAGCACATACAATTGCGAATCCCTCTCTTCTATCGAAGGCCTTCTCGCAATGCCTGGCCTCAAAGGAGTAATCATTGCGGCAGTTAACTCAGCCCTTGTTCCAATCATGAAGCAAGCGGCTGCCAAAGGAATTCACATCCTTGTCGAAAAACCCGCAGCTCGCTCTCATAAAGAACTCGCAAGCCTAAACCCGCCATCCTCGGTCATCGTGAAAATCGGTTTCAATCACCGCTTTCATCCAGCATTCTTTGACTTGCAAAACGAGATCAAAAAAAATCCCAACGATCCCATCATGTTCATCCGCGCTCAGTATGGTAATGGCGCGCGAGTGGGCTTCGAAAAAGAATGGCGCTCCAACGTAGAAATCTCAGGTGGAGGCGAACTTCTTGATCAAGGTGTTCACGTCCTCGATCTCGCTTCTTGCTTGCTACCAGATCTCAAAGTTCAAACCGGCTTCTGCCGCAATCACTTCTGGCAAGCGCCAGTCGACGATAACTCTTGGGCCATTCTCTCAACTCCAGGTGGAGCGACTTTCTCGATGCATGTCTCTTCGACAGAATGGAAGAACGAGTTTCGCTTTGAGGTCTACACTAAAATGCGCAAGTACCAATGGCTCGGACTCGGCAGATCTTACGGCCCTGAAAAACTTATCATTCACACCATGAAGCCAGAGATGGGCCC
>CANCBY010000251.1 GCA_947374445.1 Pseudobdellovibrionaceae bacterium | reverse complement strand
TTAGCTCATCAAGGCGAGTGGATGAAAAGTGCCGAAGGCGCGCACGAAATTCGTGGAAAGACTTTGGGTATTGTCGGCTATGGCCACATCGGAACACAGGTCAGTATTTTAGCTGAAGCTATGGGACTTAAAGTTGTATTTTTTGATGTGGTAAAAAAATTACCTTTGGGCAATGCCCAGCCAGTTAACACCTTGGCGGAGCTACTAAAAATTTCTGACTTTGTAACACTGCATGTTCCTGAGACCAAAGAAACCAAAGATATGTTTTCAAAGCGCGAGCTTTCGAAAATGAAAAAAGGCTCTTATCTAATTAACGCCAGTCGCGGAACAGTGGTGGTGATTGATGATCTTGTTGAGGCACTAAAAAGCAAACACATCGCAGGTTGTGCCATCGATGTGTTTCCGCATGAGCCCGCCAGCAATAAAGAAAAATTCAAGAGCCCATTACAGGGTCTATCGAATGTGATTCTCACTCCGCACATTGGTGGCAGCACTGAAGAGGCTCAATATGCGATTGGACTTGAAGTGGCCGAGAGTTTCACGCGCTATCTAAAAATTGGCTCAAGCACAGGCGCCGTTAATTTTCCGCGAGTTGAGCTGCCTAAGCAGCAAACTGACACGACAGTTCGTCGAATCTTAAATGTGCATCGCAATGAACCTGGTGTTTTGGGCGAGATCAATTCCATCGTTTCAAATGCTGGAGCAAACATCATGGCGCAGTATCTTTCAACTGACGAGGCCATCGGTTACTTGGTCATGGACGTCGAAGAGGCCAATGCGCAAAGTCTTGCGGGCGAAATTTCCGGTTTGGGCCGATCGATAAAAACACGTGTGGTATTTTGATCTAAATCAAGAGGCGTTCTCAAATTGAGTCGTTTTGTTTTGAGAATCGACTGTCGATTTTTTTGTGCGCTTGCAGCATGCCCCTCCTTTGCCTAGAATAGAGTAAGGGTTCAAGTCCTTATTTCGTCTTCTTTTTTGGAGGAGTGAGTGTCATTTGAGAGCAACGTAAAAAAGAGAGCCACGCAGTTGATTCCAGATTATCATATCGAAAATCCTTCTGATTTTTTTGATGAGTTATCCGGTTCAAATAAATCCTCCTCAGTAAATTTAAATAAATTTCAAAAAGGCCTTGATGATGGGGACCTAGGGCGAAGATCGACTCAGCGCTACAGTTTACAAATGACAGCTCTGATTGTGAATCAGGTCAGCACTTTTAGAACAACGACGGTAAATATTTCTACGGCGGGCGTGCTGCTCGCAGAAGTTGTGCCTTCGCATCTGATTGGTAAAGAGTTTGAATTCTTATTGATCGATGAAAGAGCTTCGGGAAATGACAAGTACTTGCGTTTCAAGGCATCTGCAATCGGTGGAAAGTTTACTCAGAGAATTCAGTTTTTGAGTAGCAGTCCCGAAACTCAAGAGCGCTTGGGGCAGTTGCTTCAGGATCTAACAGCTCTGGTGGCTTAGGCAGTATTGTTGGCCTGGCCATCGGCAGTAATAGCGCTAAAAATCAAAAACTTTTCCAGGATTAACAATTTGATCCGGATCAAAAATTAGTTTGATCGATTTCATCAAATTAATTTCTGCAGCCGATCTTGTAAAATTAAGAAATGATTTCTTACTCAAACCCACGCCATGCTCTGCAGAGATAGCACCATTCAAAGCTCGCACGCTTTCAAAAACCATTACATCCACTTGCTGGCATTCTTTGACAAACATTTCTTTGGCCATCCCTTGGGGCCGCAAAATATTGATATGAAGATTGCCATCGCCCACATGTCCAAACCAAACAACCTCCCAAGTGGGATAGGCTTTTTTAAGAATGATATCGAGTTTGTTCATCAGCTCAGGAACTTTTGAAATAGACACCGAGATATCATTTTTATAGGGAGAGAATTTAGCTAAAGACTCGCTGATATCTTCGCGAAGCCGCCAAAAATTTTTACCTTGCTCGGCACTTTGGCTGAGAGCTCCGTCGATCACCCAGCCTTGTTCAAGCGTAAATTCAAACGCCGACAAAATTTGAGATTCTGATTCAGAGTGCGGGCACTCGACTTCTGCGAGCACGTAATAGGGACAAGCTGTTGAAAAAGGTCTGGGCAGTTGTGTCTGCTCAAGAACTTTACTGAGCGCAAGTTCTGAGAACATTTCAAAGGCGCTCAATGTGAGCCGCTTTTGAAATTCAGAAAAAATCTTCATGATAGAATCAAGACTCTCGACACCAAGGACCATCACCTTGCATTCTGGTGGTGGCGTGGTCAGCTGCATAGTGGCTTCGACAATAAAGCCGAGTGTGCCTTCCGAGCCAATCATCAGATGTCTGAGGTCATAGCCAGTCGCATTTTTTATGAGAGAGTTGTTAAGTTCAATCAGCTCTCCAGTTCCGGTGACAACCTTGAGTCCTGTCACCCAATTCCTGGTCATTCCATAGCGCAGAACTTTAATTCCACCGGCATTGGTCGCGATGTTGCCGCCAATTTGAGACGAGCCCCGGGCTGCAAAATCAACGGGATAAAACAGATTTTTTTCTACCGCCCATTTTTGCAACTCTTCTGTCACAACACCGGGCTGGCAAACGACGGTTTGCTCGATTGAATTAAAATCTAAAATTCGATTCATTTTTACAAAAGAGACAACAATTTCACCTTGCGTAGCGCAGGCTCCACCGCTTAAGCCTGTGCGGCCGCCCGAGGGGACAAGTCCAATTTTGTGAGTGCGAGCCAGCTTTACCAGTTTTTGCACTTGCTCGGTGGTTTCAGGAAACACAATCGCACTTGCATTGATGTTGTAATAAGTTGTCCAGTCCTTGCCAAAATAAAGAAGGGACTCTGCATCCGTTTTAATTTGCTCGGCAGAAAATATTTTACCAAGAGCTTCATGCCAAATTTGTTTTTTAGAGTTTTCAGAAGAATTCGGCATTCAGACCTTTCTATCGGGTGCTTGGCTGCCGCCGAGCTTGAGCTTTGTGATGCTTTTATATGTGCTGTCGTTTTGCAGGTCAAACGGAAGACCGGACAGGTAGCTTTGGTGCATCCGCTCTAAGAGGTGAAGGGCTTCGGTAAAAAGATTTGGCAACTGAGTTTCTGATCGCTGAGCGAGGCTTTCAAGCTTTTCACACACGGCCGAAATTTCAGGAAAGCCGTAGGTTTTTCCTGTCCCTTTGAGATTGTGATACTCTTCTTCGAGGGCGGGCCAATTTTTTTCTGTGGTGAGAGTTTTTAATTTTAAAATTTTGTCAGGAAGCTTAACGAGATACTCGGCCTTTAGCTCGGCTAAAACTTGTGTGAGATTTTTATTATTGCCACTGTTTGAGCTGGAGTCAGAGCCACTCATTCTGGAGGCACCATATTGCGAGACTCAGCAGGTGCTGTGCGAATTTTAAAAATGGCGTAAAGAGGACAAAGGCCCCAGGCGCTGGTAAGAACAAGATAAACTCCGAAGTAGCCCCACCAGGGGCCGCCAGCGACAGCCCAAGCAGTTAAAAAAATGCCTGAAAAAAATCGGAGTAAACGGTCCCAAAAAGCCAGGTTTATTCTCATGTGGAAAGCCTAGCTGATGGACCCTAAGTAGGCAAAGCCTTTGACTATTTCAGAAGCTCTTGAAGTTCACCGGCTTGGTACATTTCCATCATAATATCGCTTCCACCTACTAATT
>CANCBY010000250.1 GCA_947374445.1 Pseudobdellovibrionaceae bacterium | reverse complement strand
TGCTGCCATTTTGATGCATCCGATGGTTTGGAAAGCTTCGGGCCACATCGATGGATTTTCAGATCCTTTGGTGGACTGTAAAGATTGTAAAACTCGATTCCGTTCGGACAACACGGACTCTTACATTAATCATCAAAAGTGCCCACAGTGCGGAAGCAAAAATTTGTCAGAGCCTCGCCAATTCAATTTGATGTTCAAGACTCAGATGGGGCCTGTCGATGATGGCGGCTCGGTGGTTTACTTGCGCCCAGAGACAGCTCAAGGGCATTTTGTGAATTTTTTAAATTGCCAGCAATCCACTCGTTTTAAAATTCCTTTCGGGATCGCAGCGATTGGTAAATCTTTTCGCAATGAAATAACGCCAGGGAATTTTATTTTCCGCACCCGCGAATTTGAGCAAATGGAAATGCAATATTTTGTTAAGCCAGGTACCGATGATGAGTTCTTTGCAATGTGGAAAGAAACTCGCATGCAGTTCTATGCTAAATATGGAATCCGCAGCGAGAACTTGCGCTTTCATCCGCACACTCAGCTGGCTCACTATGCTAAGGCTGCCGTCGATGTAGAGTACAATTTTCCAATGGGCTGGAGCGAGCTTGAAGGTATTCATAATCGCTCGGACTTTGATCTCACTCAGCACACAAAGTTTTCTGGAAAAACTTTGGAGTATTTTGATGAAGTGAACAAAGAAAAATTTATTCCTTTCGTGATCGAAACGGCCGTCGGCTGTGACCGTCTGTTTTTGACATTTCTGTGCGATGCTTACCGCGAAGAAGTGACCAAAGACGAAAAGGGCGGCGAGGACATCCGCGTGGTGTTGGGTCTTCATCCAGCGATTGCGCCAATCAAGGCCACGGTTTTGCCGTTGTCTAAAAAGGTGGAGCTCACATCCATCGCCGAAAAACTTCGCGATCAATTGGCTGAAGATTTTGAAGCGGGCTACGATGAGAGCGCTTCGATCGGTAAGCGGTACCGCCGCCAGGACGAAATCGGAACTCCGTTTTGCGTGACTGTTGATTTTGATACAATCAACGATCAGGCCGTGACGGTTCGTCACCGTGATACAATGAAACAAGATCGCATCAAAATTTCGGAACTCAATAATTACATTTCCAATGGACTAAGGAGTTTTTAATGAACAAGTTTTTGGTAATCCTATCGGTGATTTTCTCTGCAATGCTAGCGTTTGCTGCACAGGAAAATGCAAATTCGTTTGTGCGAACTCTTCCTGAGCTTCGCAAGGCGGCCTATGAAAGCTTAGACACTTGCGATCAGGCTGTTTTTTCTGATGATCATTATTTGGCTGTGTCTGTTAACGAGGGCGGCTTTACAGGCAGGCCAACGGCTTCAGGTCACATGGGGCATGTGGTGCGTTTGATTTCTCTCCTCAATCCTGTAGAGTCTAAGTTTTTCGAAACAGAGGCTCGCGTTTTTGATTTAAAGATTGAAAAAGGAATTCTTTATATCCTGACCTCAAAAACTCTGGAGGCTTGGGATCTGGCCACTGACAAGCGTTTGTTTATTTTTGTGACTCGTCCGGATCTTGATTACGAATTGGACTGGCGCAAAGTTGCGTCTGGCTTTGTATTAAACAACGGCCGAGCCATTATCTCTCACAGTGTTTTGGGCTTGAGCGTGATTGACCTTGCGACCGGCAAATTTTTGAAACTGATGGACATGCCAACCGAATCTTCGGCTCAAGACATTGCTCTTTTGAATGACAATGAAGCAGTGGTGGCGGTGGACAATAACGCTGAGGCCACATTTCGTGGAATTTATGTTTTGAATCTCAAGACTCTCGAAGTCACTAAGCAGATCAGAATCGATAATGCTTTTTCTTCGAGCATCCGTGTGCTTCCAGGAAATCGTTTGATGCTTAATTTTTTCAACGCGATTTGGAAGTTCGATCTAGACTCTGCCATTGCGGCAACGAGCGAGCCTAAACCTAGCCGCCGCACTTGGAAGTTTCCGGGAATTTCTGTGACCGACATGGTTGGCAAAGTTCACTTCGACGAAAAGAATTTGTATTCTTGCTTCAAAATCTGGGACGAAAAAACGGGCGAGAAGTCGGTCAAGCCATTGGCTTTTGATCTAGAGACTTTAAAGCTTCAAAGCAGCCACTAATTTATTTTTCAAACAGCAGAGGTATTCACATGCAAAACATCGCAGTCATGGGTTCAAGTTCAACTAAATCCAAAGTCCCTGATAAATTTGTTTACTTCTTTTCTGCTGGCGAGACCGATGGCAATGCCGGAATGAAAAACACCTTGGGTGGCAAAGGCGCCAATCTGGCCGAGATGACTTCGTTAGGAATTCCAGTGCCTCCTGGATTTACGATCTCAACTGATATTTGTGCTCACTACTACGAGAGCAACGAGTCGTTGCCTGCTTGGGTGCGCCCCAAGGTGCAAGAGGCTTTGGCTAAAGTCGAATCTAAGATTGGCAAAAAATTTGGCGATGTCGCAAATCCACTGCTCGTGAGCGTGCGCTCAGGTGCGCGGGCTTCAATGCCTGGCATGATGGACACGATTTTGAATTTGGGACTGAATGATCAAACAGTCGAGGGCTTGGCAAAATCTGCCAACAACCAGCGTTTTGCATGGGACTCTTACCGCCGATTTATTCAGATGTACTCGGATGTTGTGATGGGGATGAATGGCTCCATGCTTGAAGTAACTCTTGAAGATCTTAAAGACGAAAAAGGCTACAAACTAGATACAGATCTTAAAGTTGATGACCTCAAAGTCTTAGTCAAAAAATTCAAAGACCTTGTTAAGAGCAGCACAGGACAAAGCTTTCCGACAGATCCTTGGGAGCAGTTGTGGGGAGCGATCTCTGCCGTATTCAAATCTTGGAATACAGCCCGAGCGATCACTTACCGCGAGTTGCACGACATCCCAGCCAGCTGGGGCACGGCCGTCAATGTTCAGTCGATGGTTTTCGGTAATATGGGCGATGACTCAGCCACTGGTGTTGCCTTCACTCGCAACCCAAGCACGGGCGAGCACAAATTCTACGGAGAATTTTTGATCAATGCTCAGGGCGAGGACGTGGTCGCGGGCATTCGCACGCCAGAGCCAATTTCGATTCTCAATGAAAAAATGCCAGTGGCCTACAGTGAACTTGTGGCCATTTATCAAAAACTAGAAAAGCACTACAAAGACATGCAAGACATCGAGTTCACGATTGAGCGCAATAAACTTTGGATGTTGCAAACTCGCAATGGCAAACGCACAGCCAAAGCCGCACTTAAAATTGCTGCTGACATGATCGATGAAAAATTAATTTCCGAAGAAGAAGCGCTCTTGCGTTTAGATCCTGCCTCGTTAGATCAGCTTTTGCATCCGACGCTAGATCCTCAATCACCTAAAACTCAGCTCGCAAAAGGTTTGCCGGCAAGCCCTGGTGGCGTGTTTGGCCAGATTGTTTTCACTCCTGAAGAAGCTGTTTTGTGGAAAGAGCAAGGCAAAAAAGTGATCCTTGTGCGGATAGAGACTTCGCCTGAAGACATCGCCGGCATGGTGGCGGCTCAAGGAATTCTTACCACTCGTGGTGGCATGACTTCGCACGCAGCCGTTGTGGCGCGCGGAATGGGCAAGTGCTGTGTGGCTGGTTGTGGTAGCATCGATATCGACTATCGCAACGAGACAATGAAGGTGAAGGGCT
>CANCBY010000249.1 GCA_947374445.1 Pseudobdellovibrionaceae bacterium | reverse complement strand
ATTTCTCACAAATACTCCTATGTAAATTTCGTATAACTTATGTGCTAAGTTGCGCTCATCATGAGCTGTAAAAATGCTAGCATCTACGGGCGAAGCTTCCAAACAAAAGCGTGTCGCCGTGCTCGACAATCATGAATTGGTTTCATCATGCCTCTAAAAGCCTTCCTGAAGGTGCTCTTTGTCACCACTTAAGTGCTTGAAAACACTATATTTAAGTGCACTCCCCGATGGCTAGGCTTTTGCAGATCTATCACATGGCAACAAGAATGAAGCCAAAGGGTGACCATAGGCATGGACAAAAGAATTTACCAAAATATCATGGCCTTTAAAACCCCGGCGGGCAAAATCCTCGGTTTGCACTCCCGCAACCTTGAAGTGGCCGAGCTCTCTGAAGAGATTTGGGCCAGTCTGACCGACACCCAATCAGAGTCTGAAGCTTTACTGGAGCTTCAAGACTGGAGCCAAGAAGCAAGCCATCAAACTCACGTTAGCGCCCCTGATTATATCAAATCGTTGAGTATCAACGTCACTCAAGTTTGCAATCTTCACTGCACCTACTGCGCAGCTGGAGGAGACGGCACCTATGGTTCGCCCACCAAAAAAATTGCCGTTGAAAAAACTATCCCGCAAATCAAATGGTTGATGGATAGACTCCCAAGCAATGCCACTTTCTCGATCAATTTTTTAGGTGGCGAACCCCTTTTATATCCAGAGGCCCTGAGCGCTATTGGAGAGTACGCATTGTCTTATGCACAAACTTCAGCGCCAGAAAAAAACATTCGGGTGCAATTCAATGTTGTCACCAATGGGACCTTGTTCACTGAAAAATCTATCGCTGAACTTAAAAAAATCAATTGCTCGATCACACTCAGTCTTGATGGCCCGCCTGAAATCAATGATCGAGTGCGCCCGACCCTCGCTGGCGCAGGTGCCACTCAAAAAATTCTTGAAGGCTTAAAGCTTTTGCTCAGCTCTCGACAGGGAATAGGCTCGATTGGCGTTCAAGCCGTTTTTGGTAAGCACAACTGTGAGGTTGTAAAAGCCTATCAATTTTTTCGTGAGCTGGGCCTAGACTGGTACGAGTTCAATTATGATCAAACAAATTCAGACGCTGTTTCTAGTGAAAAATTCGAGCGTGAGCTTACCGCGGTTGCGGCGCTAGCGCCTACAGAAGTAGAGCTTCGCAAGATTAAATTCTTCAACCAGGTATTCACTCATATTGACAGCCAACGAGGCTTAAATAATTTTTGTGGGTCCGGAAAATCTTATCTTGTTCTCGATGCCCAAAATCGGGCCTTCACTTGCCCCTGGGAAGTCAACGACCCAAAACTCGCAGTTGGATCAGGCACTGAGCTTGACCTAAAAAAGATGCAACATCTTGATAAGACTCAGCTTGAAGCCAACAATTGTGGCACTTGCTGGGCCCGCCATTTGTGCGGCGGCGGGTGCATGTACGCACACAAAAAAGTGACTGGCAGCAAGCACAACCCAGACGTACTTTACTGTGACCGCACGAGAAACTTGCTTTCAACCGCTATTATGCATTATGAATCAATCAGAAGCTCAGGGCTTCAATAAAGGAACTGTATGAAAAAAGCCAAAAAACATATCAAAAAAGTCATTCCAGCTAAAGGCACACTTCCTGCTGAAGGCACAGGCTGCAAGCCGCTCAATTTAGATTGATATTAGATTGATCTCAAAATCAGGATCACTCTATTAAACGCAATCGCTTTAAACTCTCTAAAGAAACACTAACTCAATCAAGCCGCTACTTGTTTGCATTCATAGCGGCTTTTTTTATTTTTAATCTCAAACTCGATTACTTCGAGTCCGTTTTTTACGATGCGCGCATCGCCCACCGCCCCTTTCATAAGACCACGGATCATACAGAATTAGTTCTTATAAGTTCTGAAACGACAGCTGCATACAAAGGCGTGCCTGGATTTAAGGAACACGCCGAGCTGCTCAAAATTCTCAGCCAGGCCGAGCCCGCGGCAGTTGTGTACGCTACTTTTCCGGAGGACCTCAAAGGCAGCGATCAGGACAAAAAACTTTTTGCCGAGCAAGCTCTGCGCCTGAAGCGTTTTTATTTTGCAACTGATCAGCTCGAGGTGAAGGGCGAATCTGCCAAGACAAAATTGGCACCGCCCCTTGACCAACTCGAAGTCGCTGCTGCACCGAAAACTTCCGACTCACTGAAGTTTGGTAAGGACGGCGTCACACGGCGCCTACTCACAAGCTTTCAAGATAAACAGCTTTTGCATTTGCGCCTGGCCTCGCTCTTTAATCCCGAAATTCTTGAAGCAAAAAAAATCAAGGGCACTTTTGAGCTCTATGATTCTCAGCAAACCTACATTAACTACTTGCCCGAAGGCGCTTTTCCGCGGAGCACGTTTTTAGATGTGACCAGCCAAAAAATTCCCCCCGCTCAGTTCAAAAACAAAATTGTGATCATTGGAACCGACACCGAAATCGACAGCAAAGACTACGTCTTTTCACCAATGAACAAAGACAAAGCCAGCATGACTCTGGCCGAGATGCACGCCAATATGTTCGAAACATTGATCACCAACTCGGCTCCAAAAAAGGCGCCTGATTGGCTGAATTTAGTTTTGACAGTTTTGATTTGTGTGCTCACGGTTCATGTTGTGCTCACCATGAAGCCCTTGCGTGGAATTATCATTCTTGCTTCGACTGCGTTGGGCTTTACTCTATCGGCCTATGTTGCATTTTGGCCATTTGGATATTGGATCGACATGAGCCATCCTTTTTTGGCGATTTTTTTGTGTTACTATTTTTTTATTCCATACCGATTGATCATAGAAAATCGCAGGTCTTGGGAGTACTACCAAAAGCACAAACTGGTTTCCGAGGTCGAAGAGCTCAAGACAAACTTTATTGGTTTGATGTCTCATGACCTAAAGACTCCGCTCGCGCGCATTCAAGGAATGACGCAAATCATTTCAAAAGATCCCACTCCGTTGTCTAGCCCGCAGCGCGAAGCCCTTGATATGATCCAGCAGTCGTCTGAAGACCTAACTAAATTCATCAGCACTATTTTGAATTACGCCAAAATCGAGAGCCAAGGCGTTGAACTCCACATGCAATCCAAAGACATCAATCAGTTGCTCATTGAGGTTGCTAAAAAAAATGAGTTCTTAGCAAAGGTCAAACACATCCAGCTCGTGACTGAACTTGAGCCTTTGTTTAGTATTCCGGTAGACCCAGAGTTGATCAAACAAGTGTTTTCAAACTTGATCGAAAACGCCATCAAGTATTCACCCGACGGTTCAAAGGTTTTGATCACTTCTGAAGAGGTCGAAGGCAAGGTCATTGTTCAAGTGGCCGATCAAGGAGGGGGCATTGCCCCTGAAGATATTCCACATCTATTTATGAAATTTTTTCGCAGCCGCGAAGCCAAGTCTTCTCCGATCAAGGGATCTGGCCTTGGATTGTATCTGGCAAAATATTTTGTCGAGCTCCACAAGGGGCAGATAAATGTTGAATCCACCCCTTCTCAAGGCTCGACCTTTACTGTAGAACTCCCCATCAATAGAGCCTAATAGAAATATCTAATTTCTGTGGTTTTATCCTTGAGTTTTTAAGGTGGGGGATTCGCATGTCAAAGTTAAAAGTTCTGGTTGCAGATGATGATCAAGGCCTTAGACTTTCAGTCAAATCGGC
>CANCBY010000248.1 GCA_947374445.1 Pseudobdellovibrionaceae bacterium | reverse complement strand
TCAAAGCCCTGGACCGAATATACTTTTGTTGCTTTTGATCTTGAGACCAGTGGTGCTTATCCTTTGGGATCAGAGATTGTTGAATTTGGTGCGGTCAAATGGCGCGGCGGCCAAGAGATCGAAACTTACCAAACGCTTTTGCGCCCGAGCGAGCCGATGTCGGCATTTAATATGGGAATACATGGAATAACCAATGAAATGGTGGCTGATGCGCCTCTGATTTCTGAAAAAATTCATGAAATCCGTCAGTTTTTTGAAGGAGCCATCTTGATGGCTCATCACGCCCCTTTTGATATGGGTTTTGTCGCAGTGGATTTCGAAAAGTACGGCGTGAGCTTTCCGGAACCAGCAGTGATTTGCAGCAGTTTGCTCTCGCGTAAAGTGATTCCTGAAAGTGCCAATCATAAACTCCAGACTTTGATCAAGTTCTTAGGGCTCGATGGTGGTCAGGCGCATCGGGGTCTAGATGATGCTCGAGCTTGTTTGCAGTTGGGCTTGATTTGCATGAAGAGAGTCGGAGAAAACGCCACACTCGAAGAGGTCTATCAAAACGTCAGCAAAAAAAGACTCGAGTGGCCTAAATACTCGCTGCGTGTGGGTGGGAGTCCTAACATGCAAATGATTGTGCAAGCTCTGGCGGATAAAAAAGATGTCGACATGATTTATGCTGGCGGAAGTCTGAAGGGGACAAGAAGAATCACGCCCCAGGGAATCGTTAGAAATCCCGATGGAGATTACGTTCAGGCGATGTGCCATATTGATCGCATCAGCAAGCGGTTTTATTTTGAGAAGATGATTGATCCTCAGATTGTATTTTAAGGGCGCGAGATCCTATTGTGTTCTAAAAGTGTCGGAGTTTTGGTTTCGTCGTATTTAGTTTGACGACTTATGAGAAAGCTTTGTCTAAATGATCTTATGCTTCTCGCTGCATTTTTAGTCCCTCGTCGTCCGGTCTATCCCGATTTCGGACCGGTTCCTCGGTCTAACTAAAATCTCGTTTGGGGCACCGCCCGCAAGTTCTTGCATCAGTCCTTGGGGATGGGGGGCGGTGCCTATGCCAAAGTCAAATGTCACATCAAAACAACTCAAACTTTTCAAACAGCCGAAGGTCAAAAGAGAGCATGGTGGGAGTCTCGCGGCTCGTAAGCGGCGAGCTCGTAGACCTCTCAACATGAAACAAAGTCATCATCTCACCATGAAGTCTCATCACGCTATAGGGGCAAGATCTTTGTTTAGACACAAGAAGATGATTCTAGGTCTGATAAAGAAGAACTCTTCTAAGTTCCACGTCAAAGTCTACGAATATGCTATCCAAGGAAACCACATCCACCTGCTAGTAAAGGCTCAATGTAGAGAAGAAATCCAGAATTTTTTCAGAGTCATAGCAGGCCATATAGCTCAGCGGATTTTAAAAGATTGCCCACTGACGCAATTGCCGGGCGGTGCCCCGTCAAAACTCACGGGATGCAAAAAGAACCAACGGAAGTTTTGGAGTTATTTGCTGTATTCGCGCATCGTCAGTTGGGGGCGAGAGTTTACAACCGTGGCAAAGTATATCCAGCTAAACACACTCGAGCTTTTGCAGGTGATTGCGTTTCAGCCGCGCTATCGGCCAAGGTGCAAAGATTCTAAGAAGCAAACATCTGACCAACAAAAAACAAAGAGGTGCAGGAGCTTAGCCAAGTGTTTGAAATATGGTAGCGGTTAATTTGCCGAGACTTTTTGACCGCATCCTTTTGATACTCGCCATCGATTGTCCCAATTTTATACTTCTAGTTCACTACAGCAAGATCTTACTGCGCCCACCTTTTGCAATGAGTTCTCTTAAGATCTGAGCAAAAAGGAGAAATTCATGTCTGCAACTGACAGCATTTTTGAGTGGGATTTGGCGAGGTTTACGACGAAAGTCGGCACGATGGATCGTGAGCACGAGGGGTTGATAAAAATAATGAATCAACTCTACAAAGAAAACAATTCGGGCACAGATAAAGCACAGCTTTTGAAAACGGCGACATTGCTGGCAACAAAAACCACGGAGCATTTTGCTCATGAAGAAAGATATTTTTCAACATTGTCTAAATATGAGGGGGCAGGCTCTCATAAGCTGATTCATCAAAAACTATTGTCTCAGTTTGGCGAGCATCTCGAAAAATTTAAAAAAGATCCAAGCGGAAAGTTCAATGAAGAGTTTTTTCGATTTTTGAAGGTTTGGTTGCAGGCACATATTTGCGGTATTGATCGCAAATATGGTGAACTATCATAGTGGCTTTTCGATGATGAGTTTATCTCGGAGCTTGATGGCAAGAGCCTCAAGCTCCTTGAACTCATCTTTGGTTCGCAGCTTGAAATTGCGGTCTTTGCCGTCGATGAGATCAAGGGCGTATTTTTCAAAAGCATAGATAGGTCCTGCAATTTTATGAGAGATAACTTTTCCGATGGCAAAAAGTCCTGCGCAAAAACCCAGGGCTAAAATCATGAATGTCATAGCGTAAGGTAAAAGAAATTTATCAAGCAAGGCCTGATTGGTGCCAACCAGTTCAATCATTGTCACTCGTAAGTAAGTGTATGAAAACACCATTGAGATCAGACTGATACCCATTCCAACTCCAAGTAGCAGATAGCAGTACTTCAATTGAAATTTTGGGTTGATCCAAAAAACCCTGCGGGCGTTGTGTTCGGGCCAGAGGAGTTCTCCGTCTCGCACGATAGCTGTCACGATCAAGCCATAACCTATCCACTGAAGTGCATCGGCCATATTAAAAGCGGGACTTGAAACTTGGACATTTCCGATGACTATAAAATCAACGACATGACCCCAGAGAATTCGGTCGGTAACGTTGCCAAGAATTCCTCCCAATAAAATCGACATGCCCGTGCGCAGGCTCAATGATTTAATCGGTAAAAGATATTGGATGAGACCATAGGTGCAGACTAAAAAAGCGCCACCTGTTGAGAGTGAAACCACGCGCAGAACCGGCGGCAGCTCTGAAAATAGACCGAGCATTGCGCCAGGGTTGTGGTGAAGAACAAATCCCAAGTAGCCAAAAGATTTTACTCCATCTATTCCAACGGCCCAAATTTTTGTGAGGCGGTCAACGAGCCATGTCGCAACAAGCGGAAGAAATACGATCACCCATTCATGTTTTTTCATAACGATAATTTTGCCAGGCACAGGCGATTGAGTCACTGAGAACAGCACCGATTGTTGGCGAGGCTAGTTGGTTAGGCCAGTCGATCAGGCGTGTAAATTCTGACTTTGTTTTTGCCTAGATTTTTGGCTTGATACATCGCTGTATCTGCCTGGTGGATGAGTGTCGCAGCACTGATTCGCTCAGGCCTGATATCAGATTTGTGGTTAGCTCCGAAGAGAGTCAACCCAATGCTGACAGAAAAGCCTTCAGGCTTTCCTGAAAGAGCCTCGATCTTAGTCCTAATGCGTTCGGCCACTAGGCTTGCTGAGTTCAGATCTGTGTCTGGAAGTACAACAACAAATTCATCTCCTCCGTAGCGAGAGATCAAATCAATATTTCGAAGAGTTGTTTTGAGAACACCAGCCACTTCAATCACAGTTTGATCACCTGCCTGATGCCCCATGATGTCGTTGATTGATTTAAACTCATCTAAGTCGAGCATCATCAGAGTCAGCGGTCTTTGATGACGATGACTTCTCTCGATTTCAATTTC
>CANCBY010000247.1 GCA_947374445.1 Pseudobdellovibrionaceae bacterium | reverse complement strand
TATTGGGTTGGAGGCAGGTGTTTGCGATTTATGGCTTGAGTAACTTAGCGCTCTCGCTCGTTGGCAATACGTTCCTATTAGGATTTTCTGTTTCGATATTTGCAATGATGATTTTGGCAGCTCAGGCTTCTATCTTTTTGAATCAAAGTATTCATGGCCGAATATCAAAAGTGATTTCGATATCTCCGGCGCTTGTGGCATTGGCGTTTAGTTTAGCTGTCGGAAAATTTCAAAATTTGGCTTTGGTTTACGCTCTGACCTGCTTATTTTATCCTTCGGCCGTTCGTTTAGGCATGAGAGATTCATTCGAGTCCCTGAGAGCCCAGCAAAAAATGAGCTGGTTGTTAGGCGCCTCACCTTTACAAACTCTTTTGCGAATCACCCTGCCGCAAATTTCTTCGCAGCTGGTATTTGTGTCTTCGGTGGTGGGCCTTTGGGCCATGGGTGACTTTGCTGTTTCAAAAATTATCTTGGCAAAGACTGAAACCTTGGGAGTCCTCGCTGAGAGCTTAATGTCTAGCTACCGGATTGATGCGTCGTTTGCTATCTGTGGATTAATCCTGATTTTAGGTTTAGTTTTGTTTGTAGTCTTGAAGGGAATAGCTCATGTCTATAATCAAAAATTTAGTTAAACGATATGACGATGACTTTCTATTAGAGATTCCCGATTGGAAAATCGCAGATCAAGGCGTGACGGCTCTATGGGGGCCATCAGGGGCCGGCAAGACAACAGTACTTCGTTTGCTGTGTGGGATTGAAGAGTGTGAGGGTTGGAGCTGGGACTTTAAAGGGATAGATCTTGCTCGCCTTCAGCCTCCGGCGCGCCGCCTAGGAGTTGTTTTTCAGAGCTATGAATTATTTCCGCATTTAAGCGCCAGAAAAAATATTTTGTTCGCAGCCGAAGCTCGAAAAATTCCAGCCGCAAAAGCCAAAGAAAATTTGGATAAATATATTTCTGTGCTGTCGCTGAGCCACTGCATAGACCGCAAAGCCGAAGTTCTTTCGGGCGGAGAAAAGCAGCGCGTGGCTTTGGCTCGCGCGCTGATGGGCGAGCCCAGATTTTTATTATTAGATGAACCTTTTTCGGCTTTAGATTCTGGACTCAGAGCTGAGGCTCGGTCCTATGTAAAGCAGGTTCTCAGCAATGAAGATATTCCAGCGCTTCTTATCACTCATGATCAAGAAGACCTTCGGGTTTTAGCCGACCATGTGGTCGAAATCAAAGCGGGACGGCTAGTTTAGCTGCCTCTTTCAACCATCATGCTGTTAGCAAAGAGCTCCTTCAAAAAGTATTTGCTGTCGTCAAATTGTTCGTAAATTTGACGACGACGTCGTCATTTTTAAGCTCCCATTTTCTAAGGTAATGGCCATCTCAAAATATTACACGCAACGCATCAAGTTGATAAAATCATTAAATAAACTCAAGTTATAACGCAATGCGCCGATGAGTATGGTGACTGCTGAAAACGGGTTTTTGAAAGAGCTGTATCGGTCTGTGGGCGACTGTCTTGAGAACTGTCTCGAGATGAGATCAGGGGTTGGTCTCATCCTCCTTTATCAAAGGAAGGCTGGGTTGCTCTATGGGTTTACGTATCAACACGAACTTGAGTTCTATCGCTGCACAAAGGCAGCTGGCGGTATCGTCACGAGATCTTGAGAAGTCCATGAAACAACTGGCCTCAGGCTCGCGCTATGCTGATCTTGGCGAGGGCGCTGCGGATTTTTCAATCGCTGAACATCTGCGCGGTCAGATCAGCGGGATGAAAGCAGCCAGGTTCAACGCACAAAATGCCAACTCATTTATTCAGGTCGCTGAGGGCGGGCTCAACGAACAAAACAATATATTAGTCAGACAACGCGAACTGGCCATTCAGGCCGCGAGCGATACATTCTCAGATACTGAGCGCGAGATGCTCGATCAAGAGTATCAGCAGCTCAATGCAGAGTCTGATCGCATTGCCAAGACGACAACTTTTGGAAGTCATAAACTCTTGGCCGGAGAAGAAAAGCAATACGAGTTCCAAGTGGGTGCCTACGGTGGCGCAGAAAATATTATCACTTACAATGCAGACACCAACACGACGGCTTCAGCCTTAGATATGTCAGGGTCTGGAGTGAGCGACAAATCGGACGCTCGAAGTTCCATTGAATCCATTGACGATGCCTTACAAAAAATCGCAAAAGCTCGAGCTAACTTTGGAGCTATGCAATCGCGACTCGAAAGCGTTGATAACAATGCAGGCGTGCAGATCGAAAACTTGACGGCCGCTCACTCGCGAATGGCCGACACTGATGTGGCCGAGGCCGTGAGCTCGATGTATAAGAACCAAGCCTTGCAACAATACCAGCTGCAGGTGCTCGGCCAGGCCAATCAATTTCCGGGGAACATTATTAAAATGATTGGGTGAGTGATTGTAATTTCTATCAGATTGTTCTGATTTTAAGTTAATACTGGGGGGCACCGCCCCCCCTTTTTCTTTTTCTCGTCTCCCAAAAAACAAATCAAAATGAAACAAGACTGCGGCACAAATTGCCCAGACTAGACCTTCGTCTAAAATATTTTTTTTCTGGTTTTCCCTTGTGTTCACGGCAACAAGATGCGCTGCGTCCAAGCCTAGACTGGACCATGGTCCTAAAGTTTCCTGGACCAAAGCCGAGAAGTTACATGAACACGTTGGAGTAAAACCCTGAAGCTCAAGACCCTTTTCAGCAGTCACTGAAAGAGTTAAGTGAGCCCTCCGGTCTAATAAAGTTCCCACGAGGGAGAGTAGTCACCTCTCCCTCGCCGGGTAACCCCTCCAGCCATAATTTTTGATTCTGTGAAGAAGCAATTATTAACCAAGTCTGTTGGAGGGAATTTTTATGGGCTTAAGAATACAAACAAATTTACCGTCGATTTCGGCGCAGCGGGTGTTAGGCATCCAGCAAAAGCGTCAAGAACACGCGACTCAAGCATTGGCTTCAGGTTCACGTATCGTGAATGCTGCTGACGATGCCGCGGGACTTGCGATCTCAGAAAGTCTGAAAGGACAAACTCGAGGTATCGCGATGGCCCGAAACAACGCCTTCAATGCGGGATCTTCAATTCAGATCGCAGAGGGCGGCTTAAATGAAATCAATAACATCTTGATTCGTATGCGGGAGTTAGGAATCCAAGCGGCCTCTGATACTGTCGGAGACCAAGAGCGCGGCTTCCTCGATCAAGAGGGTAAACAGCTCTTGCAAGAGGCGGATCGTATCGCCAAAACAACTCGCTTTGGTGACCGTAAACTCTTAGATGGCTCGGGTGGTAACATGGAATTCCATGTGGGCGCCTTTGGCGGCGAAGAGAACGTGATCAAATACGATATGTCGAGCAACGCCACAGCCAGTGAGCTGGGTATTGACGGAATGTCGGTGGGTGATAAGAGCAGTGCTCGAGACACTCTAGAGACGGTCGACCAAGCCTTGCAAAAAATCGGTGGAATGCGCGCTAACTTTGGTGCGATCCAATCTCGCTTGTATGCAACGACTTCGAACTTAGATATTCAATTTGAAAACTTGAGTGCAGCCAACTCACGCATCCGAGATGCTGACGTGGCAAAAGAATCTGCTGAATTGGCTTCTTCGTCAGTTCTGCAAAATGCCGCAGTATCAGTGTTGGCTCAAGCCAACCAGTTTCCGAATATCGCAATGAAGTTGATCCAATAATTTATCTC
>CANCBY010000246.1 GCA_947374445.1 Pseudobdellovibrionaceae bacterium | reverse complement strand
GGTTCTGAAGTCGATTTAAAATGCAAAAGTTTCGAGGTTTCCAGGTTCCCATGAAAAATGGGGAGTGGAGACGTTTGCTTTTTTTCTAGAGCTTGTTCAGAAAAAAGGCGGGAGCCCGATAAATCGAGCTCCCGCTTGTAATATCTTTCTCCTACATAGAAATAGATCTCAATCTCTTCGCCCTTAATCTCAGTCTCAAGACTAAGCTTTTGCAGGGACAATTTCTCCATTTGATCAAACACGTGCTTTGGGTTTACGGCCTTAGGCAAAAGGCCTAGGCGCTCTGATAAACTCTCAAGCTGCATATTGATCTCGTAGATTTTATTGCTCTTACGCTCAATCTCCTTCACGGGCGTTGCAAGCTCGCTGACAGCCTGAGCTTCCAGCAAAATCTCTGAGAAAAACTCAGGTACTAGCAAAAAGTCTTTTACAGCACTCCATACAACCGGCTCAAGCTTATAAGCTAAAACACGGTGAGGCGTGGGCGATCTGGGTGGTCGACTTGAATCTGAATCTACTGCTCCCGATGCTTACTTTGGGTATGCTGCGAATTGTGTTCCCATGTAAGCTGTCAGTATAAGTGCTTTGCAGTACGACATTGGTGATCCTCAATGTTTTTTAGATTAGAAAATTATTTAGGTGATGGCTATATCTTGCCTGATTGTATATGGTCAATAATATGAATTTTCAACCAGCTGATGATTTTAGCCTTATTCTTTTTTGCATTTTTTCACTCACAATGTTTTCTCTCATTATATATTTTTTCAGAAGAGCCAATGTTAGCAAAGCCATACAAATTGGCTTTGCGATCTACATATCTATAGTTATCGGTCTCTCCGCATCGGGCTTGGTTCAAACGCATGTGCTGCCTCTAGTGCCGATTATTTTTTTAAGTGTCATTGCGCTTTCAATTTGTTTGGCCTTTTCACAGTCTGGTACAAAAATAATGAACACTTATAGTCTCGCGGCACTATTTGGGTTTATGGGATTTCGCTTGCCACTTGAATTGATATTGCATCATTGGGCTGCGATCGGCACTGTGCCGGAAACGATGACTTGGACTGGTCAAAACTGGGATATAGTTGCAGGTGTATTTTGCCTGATTGGAATTACCATCGTAAATAAAAGTCGAGTTTCGGCTTTGGTCATCCAGTTAGTGACCTTCGCTTTACTCATAAATGTTTTGCGTGTTGTGGTTATGTCGTCGCCGTTTCCATTTTCTTGGGGTTTGTCTAATCCTCTTCAACTTGTTCTTTATTTTCCTTATGTATTGATCGCCCCATTATTCGTAGGACCAGCAATTTTTTGTCACATGGTGATTTTCAGAAAAATTTTTTCCAAATGAGCTATGTATAGCATCGTATTAGCTTCCTGTCGTTCTCCCATCATCTCGATGAAAAAGATCAACTTTTTAAATTGGAACCAGGCAACTTCAATCAGTCGCATGTTTCGTTTTTTAAAAAATGCCTCGATTGTCTAAGCCGGTGTTTACTGCTCGTGCCCGGGATGATTCTTTAGTGTAACATTTCCTGTTTCAAGAAGTGATTTTAAATTAGACATGCACATAGGCCATCCCTGTGACACAGCCTCGATGAATTTAGAGTTAGATTTGTCCATTGTATGTGTCACGGTCAGCTTTACAGATTTGCCGATAGGCTGGATCTCATAAGTGCAATGAGATAGGCCTTCTTTTTTAAGTTCTGGCTTCCATTCACATCGCCATGTTCGTACCAAGCGTTTCTGAGGTGTGCTTTCGAGAACCGTCCCCGAATCCATTAACTGATTGTCATAGTAGAACTTCCAGCTTGAGCCGACTTTCCAATCACTTTCGATCCTTAGGCCAAACCAATATTTTTTTACGATCTTGCTGTTTGTAAGCGCAGACCAGAGCTTCTTTTTTGATGTTTTAATATAGGTAACATAAACAAATTTTGAAGTTGCCATTAATTTCCTCAGGCTCTTACTTAGAATTATTGTTCGAAGAATGGGCTTCATCCCAATTAAATTTTTTGCGTGTACCTGCACCGAATTGTTCGACAAAAATGCTAGTAAAATAGCTCCAGCCATTTTCATGACCCTTGGCCGGCTCACAAACTGGAAGGTCCGAGTGCACCACGGTCATAAGTGTGTCTTTTCCCTTTTTTTTGAAAGTTACAGTGACGTTCGACTCGTGACCTAAGGTATTTGGCGACATCCAAGTGTGCTGAAGTTTATGCGGTCTATCGACTTCAATAAATCGCCCGTAGTGAGCCGTTCCTTTAAGAAGCCAATAAAAAAGACCATCGGTTTTTGCATCGCAGATAAATTTTTCGGCGGCATTCCAGATATTTCCTGGAACTTTCGGATTGAGCCAAGCGTCGAATACTTCTTCGGGCGAAGCTGGGATTGTTCGCTCAATTTTAAACTTTAATGTTTTCTCTTTCATTTCTTTTTCTCCTTTTTTCTTTTTTCTCGAAAGTGCTGCTCAAATTGAAAAAGGCGTTCATTCCAAAATCTTTCGTATTCGTGCACCCAACCAGCAACTAACTGAAGGGGTTCAGGTCTAAGCGAAATAAAGACTTCGCGCCCTTGTTTATTGCGCTCAATAAGTCCTGCGCGTTCAAGGAGCTTTAGGTGTTTTGTTACCGAGTTGAGTGCGGTATCAAATGGTTCAGCGACGTCTAGGAAGCGTGTTGGCCCAAGGGTGAGCTGTTGAATTATTGCTCTTCGAGTGGGATGAGAAATGGCGGTTAGAATTTCAGTGAGTTGGTCCATATTTACATTACACCATAAGGTGTAATGTAAAGCAAGAGCAATATTTCGTGGCTTCGTGACAGTGGCTAAAAGCCTTTTGACCTTCTTCTACACAATGAGTGTTGACATGAAACGATGAAAGCATTGCAATTATAGGCAACGTGAAAGATTTCTTTCGTTCTCTAGATCAATTCTGGCAAAAAATTACACCTCGCACTTACTTTATCATTTTTGCGACCGTTGTTGCGCTGTTGATTATTGGAATCACACAATTCTGGGTCGAAGATGATACAAACTCTTGTTCTCCGACTCAATATTTGGGGAAATGTTATAGCATCCCTCGTTCATTGTGTGAAACAACTTTGGCGGCCACCAAATCTACTTGTGAAAGTTTCATCAAGACATTTGCTAAACCTGGTCAGCTTGTAGGACCTATTCAGCGCAACTGCGAGCACCTTAAGTTTGACCGTATTTTAAAATACACAAGAAAATCAGATTCGATGTGTATTGATCGCATCAATTATTTGGAATCTTGGCAGAAAACAAATTCTGACTTTTAGTCGGCAATTGTTTTTGAAAGACTTTCTACCTGTGCGCTAATGGGCAGGTGCTAAGCCCAAACACTCTGTAGAGAGGGCAAAATCCTACTGCTCCTGTAGCAAGTGGAATCAACCCGACAAGTCCCCACAGGGTTTGTGGGCCCACAACAACAAGAGATAGTATTGCAAGTCCAACAATTACTCTGGCGCCTCGATCAAAATTTCCTTCGTTTGCTTTCATATTCACTCCTATTCTTTCAATAAGAGCAAGTTGTAGGCCAAGTCGCTTGCTCTCGTGGAGTGTTTCCACGATAGGCATTGAGCCAAAATGTCACAAGGTTTGCTAGCATGTCTCAACTTTAAAATTTAAGATTAAAATATTATCAGGTTATTTCTTCTCGCTCTTCAATACCGCAGCAAGATTCCATCCGG
>CANCBY010000245.1 GCA_947374445.1 Pseudobdellovibrionaceae bacterium | reverse complement strand
CCTAAGAATTGAACTGTGCTTGCAACGATTTCAGTAGAGTATTTCTTTTGACCTTGAGGATCTTCCCAAGAACGTGTTTGTAATCGGCCTTCGATGTAAACTTGGCGGCCTTTGCTCAGGTGCTTGCCACAATTTTCGGCCTGACGTCCCCAAACAACGATGCGGTGCCACTCTGTGCGCTCTTGTTTTTGGCCGTCTTTGCCAGTCCAAGATTCGCTGGTAGCAAGACTCAAACGAGCTACAGTTTGACCGTTCGGGATGGTTTTGATTTCAGGGTCATTACCCAGTCTTCCCACCAAAATAACTTTATTTACGCCTGACATGCTCTCTCCTTATGTTTCCCAAAGCATTGCGCCTTGGGCTCTATTTTTGTGTTTTTCAACTCGAAAAATATGTTTTGTTGTCAGTCGGGTTGCAAGAAAGAAAATCAGTTCTGAGCAAAATAGGGTCGCAGCAAAGAGCACTGCGCATCCGAGGGTCGGAACTAACGCAAAGCACCAATGTTGGGCGGATTAAAGACATTGATTGCTGACACTTTAAAAGCATAACGAGCCCCATCGGCTGAGGGAGTTTTGTAGCTATCCAAGAAACTCAAAAACAATGTCGCTCGGTCCTGGAGACCTTTTTTAACATTGAGATCAATTGAAAAGTCATAAGCACCGATGATCGGAGTTAGTCCCGCAGGCGTGAGCTTGAGCTGAAGATTCACTCCGCCCTTCACAGTGCCGCGAAGCTCATCGCCCTCTTTGCCAAGAGAGCCTTCTTCGATATTAAATCGCCCCGCCGAAAGACGCCCGCGCAAATCAACGGAGGTCAGTTTGATTTCAGGAAGAGTCAGCGGTCCCATCGGAGTTTGCACGTTGCCAGTTGGCAGTTCAAATTTTTCGATATGTAGCACTAAGTCCATGTCAGGTTGTTCGGTCAGTGTTAAGTCAGCCAGTGCTTGAGTCGAAAGATCAATTTTACCCTTCAGAGTCAGGGGTAGGCTCATCAAGTCTTTCATGTCCGCTAAGTTTAGATTCTTGGCAGTGAGTTCAATTTTGTGTCTCTCGATGCCATTGTCTGATTTTTTTGCGGGCTGCAGGCTGGCCGTGACCTCGCCCTTAAAGAAACCCTTAGCAGTAACTTTTCCTGATGGCTTTTGGGCGATCAGCCCTGAGATTGAAGGCATAAAGGTAATTTCGGAGGCAGCGAGTGGGGCCACGCCGCTCGATTCAAGATAAACATTTTGCAATTGCAATCCAGGGTCAGGGACAAGCCCCATCTTCATTTTATCAAATTGCAGATAAACTTGATTGCCTGTGAGTTTAGCGACTTGAGTTGTCACAAGATCACCGAGGTCATCAAATGGAAAAAGCACAAACGAAAAAATCAAAGCCGAAAGCAAAAGCAAAACAGATTTAAACCAGTGTTTGAGCAAGTAGCCAAAAAAAGTTCCGATAGAGGACATTAGTTGCTCTCCGAAGCGTCTGAATCTTTGCTAGAGGACTTACTTGAGTCTTTTGCCGCATCTTTACCCTTGGGCCGTGAAGGCGCACGTTTGCCACCCTTAGGTGTGGGCTCATCGACTTCTGTTGTCGGTGCAAGTTGGGGCACATTGAGAGCCATTAGTTTGAAAACCACATCGAAATATTTTGGCTTTTGCAAATTGGCTGTCATCTCCATGTCGAGAATTTTAACGCTGGGACTGATGCTTTGAATCTGATAACCGAGATCGATCACTTGTCGCAAGTTAAGTTGGGCGAGCGAAACCTGGAGCATGCCTAAGGCCATGGCCGCTGGCACGATAGAAGAGTTTTCGGTTACAAGTTGAACTCCACGATTTTGTTCCGGTAACAATTGAGCTTGTTGAAGGTTAGTTTCGATTCTAGTTTTCAGGCTCATCATATCAGGTGGGACGGGTATGTCCGGAGAGTCATTGGCATCGCG
Organism: Pseudobdellovibrionaceae bacterium; assembly: GCA_947374445.1. Taxonomy (GTDB): domain Bacteria; phylum Bdellovibrionota; class Bdellovibrionia; order Bdellovibrionales; family Bdellovibrionaceae; genus CANCBY01. The sequence continues at coordinate 1,789 of CANCBY010000245.1, read as the reverse complement.
GCTGACTTTCAATAGATCGCGCACCAGATTGCGTTTTTCTTCGAAGTTTGCAACAGAGTCATTGGAGCTTGAAAAAAAGCCCGCAGGAAAACTCGAAAGAGCAACAACAAAGCCTGCCACCGCACCGAAGAGCACAAGCTTTTGCATGACGGGGCTGAGATTTTCGTATTTGTCGCGCCCTTGCTGGAAAAAACTACTCTCTTGAAATTGCTCCCAGAGAGCTCCCGTCTGAGAGCTCACGCGTTCTTTAAGATCATCAAAGCCTAAAGCCATGTTGTTATCTCCTGCTTTGAGTGAATCATTTAGTCACTCCGCTGGTGATCCCGCGGTCAACTTTAAATCCGAAGGCAAACGAAACTGAGCCCGGCGGTGGGGCAAAACGGGCAGCTTTGAGTTCTACTCTGCCGTCGCTAGCCACATTTGCGAGAGCTTGTCGCAGCAATGAAATCTCGCGAGCAGAAGCAGCAGAGCCTTCAAGAGTGGCCTGCGAGTCAGCGAGCGACCAGTGTTTTACATTGATGATGACATTGCTTCTTGCGGGTAGAGCATCGTTTACTTTTTTCAGAACATCCATCGCCGAGTTCATGTGCGCTATGTTTGAAAGTGTTTTGAGTTCTTGACTGCGTTTCTTTTGATCGCGGATGTATTTTTTGACGCCTTTTTCATTGGCTTGTTTTTTACTGAGGTTGGCCACTTTTTTGGCCTGCTCAATCAAGGCGTCATGAGTTCGCTCATTGAGGCTCACGGCCAAATTTTCACGCAGCCCTGAGTAGACCGAAAATGCCACATAAAATGCCAGAGCAAATTGCAGCGAGGTTCCCCAGGTGTGCCAAAATTGTTTCAGGATGTGATTTTGGCTGGCAAATTCTCCGCGCAAAAACTGAATGGCCGGATTGCGTGGTTTTTTTAAGCCTTCAATCGCAAGACCCAGCGCCACGCCAATTGTGGCATCAACTTTGGCGGTTCGCTCAAAGCCAATGTTGGCAAAGTGATCTAATACTTGAATGCGATTGCAGGGAGTTTCAAGCTGAGTTGTCATGAAGGCTTGCAGGTTGAGTATCTGGCTGCCGCCTCCGGTGAGCCCTACGCTCACAACTTGGGCGTGCAGTTCTGCCTTGAACTCCAGGAGCGAAATATTTATATCTCGGCACAGATCTTTGAATTGATTCGAAATTGTATCTGAAAAAATAATTTGATCGTAAGAGGCGCCTTCTTTTGAGTTTAAAATAAAGGCTTTGGTTTGCATCTCTTTCAGCGCTTCGACATAAGGAATTTCATAGCGGCGTGAAATGGCTTCCGCGACAGACTTGGTGCCCCACAAAACACATCGGGCTCCGACCAGCTGATTGTTTTCATAGGCATTGATCAGAGTGCGAGAGTGGCCAATTGAAATCACCACGTTAATATTTCTGAGCGGAGTATTTTCAGGCTCTAATTCCATGTTTGGATCTGCAGCCGAACTCGGAGGCGCATCAAACCAACGCTCAAAACAATTTCCGAGCGCCAAGCCTTCAGCTGAGAGTATTGAGATCTCAAGTCCTATGTCACCGAAGCGAGACATATGCTCGGCAACTCGGCTCTTGGGAGTGGCGCAGGCAAGCACTTCGGCAGTGGCCCCTCGTGTGCGAATCACTTTGGCGTCAAAGATCGCTGAATCTGATGAAAATGGTAGATCCTCCTCAAGCTCAAAAGCTAAACTTTTTTGAATCTTGAGACGGTCACTGAAAGGGAATACCTTATGGCGGACGCTGACGCGATCTTGGGTGAGACCCATCACAAATTTGGCCGC
>CANCBY010000244.1 GCA_947374445.1 Pseudobdellovibrionaceae bacterium | reverse complement strand
GGCTACGGCTTGGCGATGGCGCTATTTTCAAAAAGCAGAAGTCTCTACGAAAAAGCTTTGATCGAAGCCCGCGTTGGTATTTTGAACTGGAATCGCACAACCAATGGCGCAAGCTCAAGATTGCCATTTGGTGGTCTTGGCAAATCAGGAAATGATAGGCCTTCAGCGCACTTTGCAGTTCAGTACACGACCATTCCTATGGCCTCACTTGAAGATCCGACTCCGTTTGTAGGCACTAAACTTTTGCCTGGAGTGACCTTTGAGGGCACGGATGAGGTTGTATGAAAAAAATTGTATCGGGTTTAATTGTTACATTTTTCTTAATTTCAGTGGGCGCTGTTTTTTTTATTTGGAATCAGTTTGCACACTCAAAAAATTCTAATGATCCTTCAGAGGTGATTTTTGAAGTTAAGACTGGCATGAGCTTTCCATATGTAGTTCGGCAACTCAGGTCTTTGGGCGTGGTTAACAACAGTTCGCTATTTTCTTTGTACGCAAAAGTGAAGGGCGAAGCCGGCAAAATGAAAGTCGGTGAATACGCACTTCGCAAAGATCTCATGCCCGGCGAAGTTCTTACGATCATAAACTCTGGCAAAAGTATTGGCCGTGATTTTACAGTTCCAGAAGGTCTCAGTATCTACGAAATTGCTGAGATGTACGAAGAAGAAGGCTTTGGCAATCAGGCTGATTTTATGAAGCTTGTAAAAGACCAAGATTTTATAAAAAATTTGACAGGCCAAAACCTTGAATCTCTAGAGGGGTATTTGTTTCCAGAAACCTACAGTGTCACAAAATTCACGGAGACAAAGGCACTAATATCGATGATGTACCAGCGATTCGAAAAGGTTTGGACCGAAGTGGAGCCGCAGACGAAATCATCAAATCTCAGCAAGCATCAAATTGTTACGCTTGCCAGTATCATTGAAAAAGAGACTGGAGCTCCTGAAGAGCGGCCTGTGATTTCATCTGTGTTTCACAATCGACTCAAGCTCGGCATGCGCCTGCAAACAGACCCAACTGTTATTTATGGCAAAGCGGATATTTCTGGTAGAGTGGTTATCAACATTACTCGTGCTGATTTGACGACGCCAACAAGATATAACACCTACACGATTCCTGCATTACCGCCAGGTCCCATCGCAGCCCCGAGCAAAGAGGCTTTGCTTGCGGCAGTTCAGCCCGCAGCCACAGACTATCTTTACTTCGTGAGTAAAAATGAAGGCACGCACACGTTCTCCAAAGATTATGCGGGTCACTTAAAGGCCGTTAAAAAATTTCAGCTTGACCCCAGTGCCCGCGAAGGCAAAAGCTGGCGAGATTTAAAGAAAAATCGCGCAAAAACTTCTGCAGAACAGCCTGCACCTATAGAAAAGTAAAAGTCTCACCAGGAGAATAGATATCACTGACATTTGAAGTGCCGAGGGAATCTAGGATTCAAGCGCAATTAGACCAAACCAACGACCTTTGCCAAAGATGCGAGCGGAATCACCTTTACCTTTTCAGAAAGGTCGTAGGCCTTGTCGCCAGGATAGACCACATAGATCACACTTAGCTTCAAATCATTGATTGCTATCCGCATGGAGGGGGTCATTCGGGGCGCATCCGAAAACTTTGCTTCGATGCCTATCAGCCCTTTAGGTTGGGGGATCACAAAATCGATTTCGGCATCAGATTGAGTATTCCAAAAATAGATTTCCTTGTCATACTTTGCGCGAATTGATCTGAGTACGAGAGATTCCCAAGAGCTACCGAGCCTAGGATGAGACAGTAGATCTTTGCGATTCTGGATTTGTGCAAGGCTATGAAAAATACCCGTATCAGAAAAATAGAATTTAGGACTTTTAACTTGGCGCTTGCTGATATTTGCATGCCAGGGCGCCAATATCTCAACCATAAAGGTGCCGGCTAAGAGGTCTAAATATTTTTTTGCAGTTGCATCTGAAATACCAAAATTCCGACCAATTTCAGAAAAGTTTAGGATTTGGCCATTGTAATGTGCCAAGAGACTCCAAAATTTTCTTAAGGTATGAGCAGGAATTTGAATGCCTAGCTGTGGAATATCCTGCTCTAAAAATGTTCGGATATAATCTTCACGCCATCTTAAAGAAACGGCCTCGCTTTTTGCTAAAAAAGATTTCGGAAATCCACCTCGGAGCCAAAGTCGATCTGCGAGCTCCAACTTGAGTTCGTCGACCGAAAATCCACTCAGATGATAATAGGAAATCCGTCCCGCCAAAGATTCTGAGGAGTGCTGAATGAGGTGTCTTGAGGAGCTCCCCAAAAGCAATAACTTAACCTTAGGATTATTATCTACAAAGTGCCGAAGAAAAGGAAAAATATCTGGGCGCCGCTGAATTTCATCAATAACGATGAGTTTTTTAGCCCCCTTAAAAGCCTGCTCCGGATTTTCAAGTGCAGCCAAATCTTTGGCGCTCTCTAGGTCAAAATAAAGATCAAAATCAAATGCTTTTGAAAGAGTAGTTTTGCCGCACTGACGTGGCCCCAAAATTGCCACAACTTCAGATGATTTAAAGCGGGTCTTTATCTGTTGAAGATGAAAACTACGATTTACCATACCTTGTATTTTCGAATGCTATCTTCGAAAATGCAAGGTATAAAATTTGATCTATCCGGACAAAACTGGTCGAGGGTATGATAAAGAACCTGGGCCGTCCCAAGTGCCCGCGAAGGCAAAAGCTGGAGAGATTTTTAGGAAATATTGCCTTGGAAGGATCGCAAAGATTAAGCCCTAAAAAAATCCCCTGACCATCAAGGTTCAGGAGATTGGTTTTTTAAAAATTTTAATAGAAGTGATTGATAACCAGGCCGATTTTACATTAACTGGATGTCTTAGCCCTTCTTCCGACAAACCAATAAAGCAACGCTCCAAAAAAATTGAAGAAAAATATTACTACAATCCACAAAACTTTGTTCGGATTTGAGCTTTTGGCGGCATCAATTAAAGCTCGTAATGGGAAAATTATTCCGCAAAACAAGGTTACCCCTAAAATAAGCAGATGTGGTAAACTAAAATCTCCCATCAGATCTCCTTTGAAATTTAAAATTATTGTTCCATCTCAGAAGAGCACAGTCAAAACCCAATGAATATCGACGACCTACTATCAGCTCCGAGTGAGCGTTGCTGGTCATTAGATCTGAACTTCGAGGTCAATATTGCTGTCCTTGATGATTTTTAACTGAATCACTTGAGTTGGACTAAAAAAGTCTAATCCGATCAAAGTCCCATCGACTCAGGACCCAGCCGCACAAAACTTTGCGACTGTGGAACATATTTATAAATATTCAATCTCGGCACTAAGTTCTCATCAAAAGTGGGAGCAATGATCTCGCTATGACCATCTCCATCCACATCGCTGAGGACCAAGTTTGTGGCGTTGCCTCTAAAAGTGAAGTAGCCGTCTCTGTGTTCGGGGAGTACGATGCGCTTTTGAAATACAAGCTGGTTGGAGGCTGCTGTTTTTGTGTAAATTTCTAGAGACAAAGTGTCCATTGTTTGAACTTTAACAACTGAGACTTGATCATCAGGCCCCCCGGTGGCGCTTTCAAGTAGGCCATCGGCTCTAGCTAGCACCGTTCTTTTGTCAGATAAAAAATAATCTCGAAAGTATTGGCGAAAGCTCGGCACCGTTGCCACCACCGTGAGTAAAACAGCGACGATTGCTAAGATTGAAACTGAAATATAGTATTGCCGAGGTGACATCGTCTTTA
>CANCBY010000243.1 GCA_947374445.1 Pseudobdellovibrionaceae bacterium | reverse complement strand
AAATTCTTGATCTACCTGCTCCACCCACTGATCAATATTTTTATTTTTCCAGCCGGGCCGATTAGATCCCGACCAACTGTTTTGCTCGGACGGAATCGCTTGCGAGTGAAGCATGGCTCGCTGACTGCCATCGGGCGCACCGACCCACGAGTAAAGTCCCATTTCAAAGTTTCGCTTTCGCAAAATTTCTGAGAACAAAACACGAGCTGGATAGTTTTTCACTTTGAGTTCGACTCCAATTTGCTTCCAAGCCGACTGCAGATAAACCTGCAACATTTCGTTCAGCTTGTTGTCCGCAGCGCCTACAATTGTTAGCGACAGTCTTTGACCCGAGCGTGCACGAATGCCATCAATGCCGAGCCTCCAGCCGCTATCTTCAAGCAGAGCCTGCGCTTTTTTTCTATTGTAGTCGTAGACCTTAATTTCAGTGGGCTTGTCGGTGTACCAACTATCTAGTTCGGTTGAAAAGTGGAGCGCTGACTTTTGTCTATTCTCAAAAAAGGCCTGTACCATCTCTTTACGATTCAGGGCAAAAGCCAAAGCTTGTCTTACTTTTTTATCAAACAAGATCTGATGATCTAAATTGAAATCTACATGTGAGTAAATCACTCCCGGTACAAACTGCACCTCATACGGAAGTTTCTCCGCGATCACCTTTTTCTCGAAGGCTAAGGCTTGGTCAAAAGTCAGGCCCGAAGATGATGCCATTTGCACTCCACCGGAGCGCAGGTTTGCCTCAATCGTTGAAGTATTTAAAATGAATTTAAAAATAACTTTGCTGAAAAATGGCTTTGCTCCAAAGAACTGTGAATTTGGCGAAAGCACCACATGACTTCCAAATTTTAACTCGGAAACACGATAAGGTCCGTTGTACAACCCTACTTGAGTAAAATCTTTAACATAGAGTGAGTTTCGCTCATAGGCCTGAGCTTGGCCTTTGTATTTCTCAAAAATGGGCCCCTCAAGGTGCGCAGGCAATGGTCGCGGAAAGCTCAGATAGAAGTTCCACTTCGCTTGAGCAAACAGCACCGTGCACTTTTTAGGGTCGAGACCATCGATTTGAATATCTTGAATGTTATTGTAATCGTCTCTGTTTGGAGTCGACACATTTTCGTTTTTGCCGATCTCCCAAGAAAGTTTTAGATCCCTACAGGTCAGTGGCGTGCCGTCTCCCCATCGGGCTTCTGCTAAGAACTCAATATCTGCACGCAAGGATTTTGCGCCGTTAGGACCCTCGACGATTCGAGCCTTTTTATTTTTCAAGCTTGGGATTACTTTGATCAAAAATGCTCGGGGCTCACCTGACGGAGTTAGTGCAACCACCGGCCGCAATGAGGCATCGAGCACATACATCGCAGCCATCATGCTATTCACGATGGGATTCAATGTTTCAAATTCGGCATTGAGAGCTATCGACAGATCTTTGCTTGTGGGTTCACTTGTGCCCGCTTGGCAAAAGATAGACCCAGCAAATATCGCAAAAAATATCCAAGACAAAGATGTTTTATGCATTACCGCTTAAGTTTGGCTCCGGGTTTAATTTCAAATTTGCCATTAAGGTTCACCTGAAGGCGCAATTGAATCGCATCTTGTTGAAAGCCCATGTAGGCAAGAATTTTTTTGGTCACTGCATTTTTATCAACAGTCAGCCAAATAGATTGTGTGTGTGTTTCATGCAAAGCTTTCACTTCATCTGCCCAGAAGTGAAACTCGTAAGTAGCCTCGTTGGTTCGTTGGTACTCAGTTAGAAATAAATGAAGATTAAATGTATACTGACTGCAGGTTACAGTCCAAGCATGTGGCTCTTTTTCTTTTTTGTGAGTGCAGTCGTACCAAAAACTGCCGTCTGAAGAAACAAAATCAAATTTCAATTGTTCGGGTTTAAAATCAAACCCTGGAAATTGAGCTTGAGCCACCGTTGGAAATACAATCGAAAATACAGTTGATAACGTAATGAGAAAAGTAAAAATTAAAAACTTCATGGCCGCTTCCTTTTCAAAATTATTACAGAATTGACTCTGTTTTTTTGAATTGAACCTGCTTAAGATTCCGGGTCAAGAGTTTCATTTTTCTTCATAACGCTCACGTCAATGTCGTCATCATCGGCAATTGCGCCAGCGGTCTCGCTCAAAATACCTCGTCCGATGAGGGTGGCCTGAAGTTTTGCTTGATACAAATCCATCATCATCTTTCCCGTATCAGGCCCCTCAAGCACACTCAGAGCGCGGGCAATGGCCTCGAGTGTTGACATCCCATAGGGGCTGCTTTCGCGGCGGAGATGATGCTTAGCTGTGTTAGGCGTTGTGATCATGACACGCTTTATCCCCGCAAGCTCAGGATGGCGAGTGTGAACCTTGCTCGCCTGGCGCCAGCTTCCGTCAGGAACAATGAGCTGCACGGGCTTATCTAATGATTTGACGAATTCGTCGGTCAACTCAATGGCCTCCTCACTCGGATAAAAAAGCAGACTTTCGTAGTTTGATGTCAACAAATCGCTCAGATCCACTGGTTCCTGATTTTGACCACGCACTCGCTGTTCGCTATTTTCAAGAGCTGCTAACGCCAGTCTACCGGAGTTGGTGGTGCGCTTGATTTCTTTGGCGTGAATTACCAAAACCACTCTCGTCTTTATCTGCAAATGGGGAATTTGCGAACAAATACAGAACCGCAAATGAAGGCCGCACTGCAAGCATGGCTCTTTTGTTTTTCGTGAACGCTGAGGTCTCAAACTATTCATTCCTTACCGCGAGGCTTTTGCTAAGCTTAAATTAGGCTCATTTTAATTTGCAGGTAACATTCTTTTTGGCTAAAATCCCTGAATGAGTTTTCTAATACCATCCTATCAATCAGAACTTTGTTTATTCAAGCCTTGCCTAGCAACAATCCTGCACTTGAGTGAGTTTTGCTCAGAGCATTCAATTCATGATTAGCAAACGGCTCAAAAGTTGGCTTCAGTACTTTCAAAATTTTGTAGAAAAGCCTTGGTACGAAATAGTCTTAGCCTTTTTAGCTGCTATAGACGCAATCGTAGTTATAGTTCCGACAGATGGCCTTTTAATTTCTAGCGCGCTGCTTGCGCCCCGAAAATGGTGGCGTTTATGGCTTTGGACCGCAATAGGTTCAACAATTGGCGGGATAGGGTTTGCTTTTCTAGTTCAAGCGCAGGGCTGGGAATTTTTAAATCAATTTTTCCCAAGCTTAGAAAAATCACAAGGTTGGCTTTTAGCAGCAGATCTGTTTAGCAGCTACGGATTGTGGCTTCTATTCGCATTCGCCATGGCTCCTGTGGTACAACAACCAATGCTTGCACTGGCTGCGCTGGCTCATCACTCGCTCGCAAAGATTGGAATAATTCTACTTTGTGGCCGCCTATTAAAATATTTTATCATGACCGTGGTTGCGCGATTTGCACCGGAAAAAATTCGCAAACTTTGGGGGGTCAAAGATGAGCTTGATGATGTTAGTAGTTAGACACAGCATGAGCCGACAGATTGAAGTCATGCAACTGTATATCTTTTTGACATAAAAAACTCTTTCTCACGAATTGCCATATTGTCTATCACTTCGTCGCCAGAGTTAACTTGCAGACTTTAATTGTAAGCAGGCATTCGTTAGCTTAGTTATTGGTTTCATTGATATTATCATCGCTGTCACTCATTCCTATTTCTCTCTCAACTTTGGCCTAATTAATGCTCCGAAATTTGGAATGCAAAGAATCCAACTTCGACATTCTTTTCTCATTTTTGCATTCAGTGGGCTC
>CANCBY010000242.1 GCA_947374445.1 Pseudobdellovibrionaceae bacterium | reverse complement strand
AAAACAAAAATGTTTGGACCTTTCAACTTCTAAACTTCAACTACTCCTGGGGCTAGATCTCCATACGCCCACCACAGGACTTGCACACGGTCACATCAATCTTAAAGGTCCGCTTTAGCATCTCTGACCAGCTCAATCGTGCTCGGCGCAATTTTGCCTGAAGCTGCGTTGTTTTGAAATCTGTGGCTACTTCCGCAGCCTCTGGCTTGGGCTTCGGAATGATAAGACCACGATCCTTAAAGTTCGGGGCAAACACTCCATGGTATCTGACCATGTTCATCTTGGCTGGAGGGATCAAAGCCACAAGTCTTGCGATAAAATCCAAGTGCGAGAAGCTCACATGCGTAGTCCCGTCTCGCCATTGAGTCTTCATTTTATAAATCAACCTATTTGGGTAGGTCTCACTTAGTCGCTCGGTAGCTATCGGTCCACGAGCCATGTACCTGATCAGCTTTTCAAGCTTTTCCCGGTCTCGGCCGCCCACCCTGACTCTGGCATTTAAACTAAATCCGCCAACGTTGGCCGAATAGGGGTCGTTCGTCTCTGGATCAACCTCGATTTTATTTACTCCAAAACGCCTAAGCCCCTGCCCGGCACGATCACCAAATCCAGATTTCTGGGCAATCGACAGAGCTGCCAAATCACTCAGGGCATTTTCATCAAACTGAGTTTGATCATCGTCATCAAACTCAAGTTTCTTTACCACCCTTAATACCTTTGCTTGAATCTTTGTCGCTAAAGTAAAAAGCTCTTCCTGACTGGGCTCTGTGAGCCTAAAAAATCCATAAGCGCCATCGGCTTTTTTATAGAATACACCATCTACAAACAACGCATGGAAATGAACATTCAAATTCAGTGCACTGCCAAATCTCTGAATGAAAGTCACCGACCCAGGCTTTGTGCTTTTAAGCCCACTTTTTTTGCAAGCCGCTTTTGATGAGAGCCAATCGCTTGAATGAATATTGAAAGAATCTGATTTGTAAGCTTCGGATTATGTGCCATCTGATATCTTAAGCGATAGGGAAACGACAGGACCCACTGCCTGGTTGGGACTTCTGGCAGGACGCTGTCTACGATGTGTGCTGCCTCATCGTTCATTCTTCTAGCGCAACAACTTGGGCAGAAGCCCCTCTTCTTGCACGAGAACGGCACAATTCCAGACTCCCGGCAAGCATGACAATAGGTGCGAATAAAACCAAACTCTGGGATTCCACACTCAAGAAAATTTTTGAATTCATCTTTAATAAAAATTGGAAGACTCCGGCCCACTCTTTCTTGCTCCCGCAAAAACAGAGGCCAGTAAGTCTCGACGGTCCGGTAAAGTAAATTTCGCTCCGGATGATGTCGGCTGTAGCGTGCATTGAGATCGATATTATTGACTGCTGCCATGATCTGACAGCAAGAGTGCAAACTTGAAACTCTTACTTCGGTTATTTAATCTTTTTTAAATAATTCGAGTTCGACTGACTTGGTCTAGCGCTTAAGTATTTACCCGTGGTTGCCATCGACGCGTGACCGAGTGTTGCTTGTACGACATGAATCGGCGCTCCGTTTTCAATCGCATGCGTAGCACTTGTGTGACGAAACCAATGAGGGCTTGGAAGAGGATTAAGCTTTGCTTTAGAGGCTGCGGACTTAACTATTTGATAAGCCCTGATCCGATTTATGGCTTTTGAAGGATCTACTTCACTTGAAAAAAGAAAATGATCTTTTTCAAGTCCACGCGCTTTTACAAACTCACGAATTTCAACCCAGAGCTCCTCAGGGACTAGGACGCTTCTTGTCTTTGAGCCCTTCCCCACAATCGTGAGATATGCGCCGCTCTCTTGAGCAGGTGTGAAAGACTTTGGCTGAATTTGCAAAATCTCACTCACACGCAGTCCTGCGTAATAAGCAATTTGGATAAAAATCCTGTTTCTTTGATTTTTTTCAAACTCAAGCATCCGCTGAATGTACTCTAGTGGCAAAATTTTAAACTGAAAGCTCTCAGGCACTTTTTCAGCGCGGACGATTTTCACAGGATTTTTTGAAATATACGCACTGTCTTCTAAAAACTGAAATAGCGATGACAGCGTGTACTGCTCAAGATTTCTGGTGGCTTTTGATTTATCAGGGTTTCGCTTTAAAAATAAAGTGATGTGAGGAGTTGTGATTTCACAGATGCCTGAATAAGGATGAAAGTTAAAAAACTCTCTTACGATTCTTAAATAGACTTGCTTCGTCGATTTCGAAAAACCTGGCTGATGAATCCAACTCCAGATCTGAACTGAGTCATCATGCTTTCTCACTTCGGAGAGAGTCGCCTTTGGAGAAAGTAAAAGTGATGGAAGCTCGGTGGTTGCCACATTTCAATAATAGATGGGCAAATGAATTTTGCAAGACTCTAATATTTAGCGTGCTTAAGACCTTGTGCTCGTGCGGCTCTTGTATTCTTTAATTTCCGCGGTGAGCTCTTCAATTATAGAGTGCATTTGCCCATTACGAGCTAAGTGTAAAAATTCTGGAATCTCGGAGCTCGGCTCTTGATTTTGAGCTAGAATAAGTTGTTCAAGCTTTTCTTTTGCAACACTTAGCTGTTGCTCGTTGTTTATCATCTGGTTTAGTAAGCTTAACTAATTTTGGTTAAAATATACTGGTTCACAGAAACACCCGCTTCGGCAGCTTGGATTGTTAGCTCTCTGTGTTTTTCTGGAGTAGTACGGACTACCAATTTTCCTCGAAATTTCACAAGTGATAACGGTTCTGGCAGTTTCTCACCTTCCTCGACCATCGCCTCTAGTGCCATAGCAAGAGGGATTTTAACTTCACGAATGGCGTCTTCTTGAGTGTCTGCATGAGCTAGAATTGAAGGGACCTCCAAGGCTTTAGCAATATAGACCCCGTCTTCTTCAGACCACTCGACTCGGTAACTATATTTTTTTAGGCAATCACTGATCTGTTTTTGCATTTTGTATCTCCTGAAGTTTCTTGAGAGCAGCCACTACTTGTTTAACTTGGTAGTCTTTTGCGTGCTTTCCATCTTTTTGTAGATTCACCCAGGGCTTACCAGGCCAAGGGACCTTAAAAACATGATGACTTGTTCCGTTCACTCTTGGTGCACCGAATGCCTCGGTCGCAATTTTTATTAAGTCTGCAAAGAGGACATTTTTAGGATTCGAAAGCGCATAAAAAGCTGCCGTAAAGTTTATATGTACATGCTATCATCGGCGATAGCATAAGTCAACTTGAATGACATCACTGGTAATAGCATTACAAAATCTGGCTCTCGATGCATAAACGTTTCACAATGAGAATTAGCGGCTAAAAACCAGGGTTAAAAGGCCATGTTTAGCAAAATCACTCACCCCGACGAAAGCCTATTTAACATAACTTAACTTTTGTTAAGTCATCTAGTTTCACAGTTTCACCTGGATCTTGTGAGCGATTTGAGCGATTCTCATGTCTATGAAACGCAGTCACAACCCCTTTCACTACCCCTTTGTGATCAAACAAGTGCAGGAATTCATTACCGTATCAGTCCCTGACCTTGGAATTACAGTGGCAGATACGGCGCCCCCTGGGTGCCTCCCAGCCTCCGGCCCTTATGTTACAGTGATAAATGCCTTAATGCTAAAAGCTGCCAGGAAAGTTTTAGAGCGCACCAGATTGATAGCGGAGCTTCCGCGGAACGCTCCCCACCCTGTGCGCGGGCCAAGCCTGATTCGGAATTCGATCACGACATCCATTGATGCTAAAGAGGAGCTTTCAACCCGAGAGGCCGCGGCCTATTTAGGCGTCTCGCAAGCAAGCCTTAAGCGATGGGAATTAAAAGGCCTAGTCCCTGCTTCAAAGTCAGCCGGTGGACACAGAAAATTTAA
>CANCBY010000241.1 GCA_947374445.1 Pseudobdellovibrionaceae bacterium | reverse complement strand
GCCTCTTGTACGGAGCTCGGAAACTCCAAAAATTCATCGAGCAACAAAATGCCACCATGAGCTCTAGAAATTTCTCCGGCCATCGGAACCGAGCCCCCACCGATCATAGAAATTTTTGGAGTAGTGTGGTGAGGTTTGATCAACGGACGCCACGCTGTGGGCGCGCCAAATTTTTGTTGAGTCTCAAGGATCTCATCCCAATCTTGGGGTTCAGGAGCAGGCAACAAAGAATGAAGAGCCTTTGCCATCGTCGATTTGCCAGAGCCCGCGGGCCCCGCCAGCAAGATCGAATGAAAGCCCACAGCAACAGTTTCTAAAATATCCGCTTGCTCGCGAGAGAGTAAAAAATTTTTAGGCAATAGCGGCCGCTCCATTTGAAGCCCAGCCTCTTCTACCAAAAGTTCTTGCGGGTTGCGAATAGCTTTGAGCGAACTTACCATTTGCCTGCGAAATGATTTACCCTGATGGCTTCCTTGCCCAGTGAGCACAACTTTACCCTTGAGCGAGGTTTGCGCCAAAAGGTCCTCAGGCTCAAAAACTTCTCCCGACAGATTGAGTTCGCCATAAACGAAAAAATTTTGATCCAAGACTGGTCTTGGCAGTTGCTTAGTCTCCCACAAAAAAGCGGCAGCCACTGCAAGCTCAATCCCTCGGGAATTTTTTTTCAAATAGCTGGGCCGCAGGTTGACCAAAATCTGGCGCGCTTTCGGGAACTCAAAGCCTTGATGACGGATTGCCGACTTGATCCGCAGAGCGCTCTCTTTGAGATGCTGATCTGGAAGCCCTAAAAATTGAATTCCCGGGAGCCCCGGCCACAGCGTGAGCTCAACTTCGATGGGAGTGAGCTGACCTTTTTCAGAAATAAATGATTGTACTTTCATACGGACGAGCAAAAGCAAAACGAAAACCCGGTGGAGCTGAACTCAGCTCGATGCTGAGCTTTCAGCAAAACCGAAAACCGACCAAACTAAAAATTAGTTCTCTAGATCGCGAATATTTGCCAAGGGATGATGCTCATCGATGGCTTGAGTTAACGTATTAGTCGTCACATTCGTGTAGATCTGCGTGGTCTGAATGCTCGAATGCCCCAGTAACAACTGGATCGAGCGCAAGTCGGCGCCGCTCTCAAGCAAAGCTGTGGCACAGGCGTGACGGAATCGATGCGGGCTCACTGGCTCTGCAAAGCCTGCCTTTGCTGACCAAGCAGCCAACCAGCGCCAAATATCGACGCGCGAAGGACAATGGCCACGATCATTGATAAGCATCGCATTCGTTTTCACTTTTGCATCGATCAGCAAATCGGGCCGTGCCTCTTGCAAATAAGTACGAAGTTCTTGAGCCAGCTGATCTGTGAGCGGCACCAAGCGCTCTTTATTGCCTTTGCCTAAAATTTTAAGCCAACGATCGGTCTCATTAAAATCACCCAGCTCAAGACCGATCAGCTCGCTCACCCGACAGCCCAATCCAAAAAGCAAAAGCAAGGTGATGCGATTGCGCAAGGTCTTACCTGCATCAGGAACTTCACAAGATTGAAATAAGCGATGAAATTCAGACAAGGACAAAGTCTTCGGCAAGCCCACTTTAACTTTAGGCGGACGAAGCTCACGTAGCTCAGGCGCTTCAAAGCCGTTGACTTCGCAAAATTTGAAGTAGGTCCGCAAAGACGAAATCACTCTGGCTTGCGAACGAGTCGAAAGCTTTTGCTTTTTCATGAAGTCGTAAAAACCAGTGATAGAATTTTCTTTTTGTTTGTACTCTTGATAAAGCTCAAGATCTCGTCGGTAAGCCATCACAGTATTTTGTGAACGGCCACGCACATGTTGCAAATCTTCGAAAAATTCAATCCATAGAGGCAACTGCATGGGGACATCAAAAAACGAAAGGCTCTAAAGATCAAGAACTTTAGAGCCTTTTAATAATTATCGAAAAATAAATTGCCTTAGTAAGACGTGATCACTGCATTGCAAGGCTGACCATTTACAGATGTGACCTGCATTACCATGTAAAGACGGTTACTAGTAGATGTTTTGCTAGTTAACTGAGGATCTTGCGAGTTGCTCAACACAGCTTGTGAAACCAGCACTTCCATCCGATTGGCATTTGGCCCAGAAACAGAAACCATTCTTGCGTTTGTTAAAGTCGCCAGGATCAGGTTGCCTTGCGAAGAAGCTTGCATCAAATATTCTCCAGTGCTTGCACCGCAAATTGAAGCACCTGTGGCTTGAATTCGGATGTAACCAGCCATCGCAGCAGGCCCATTGTAAGTAATAATTGCTTTTGGATCTGCCGAGTTAAATCGAGTGGCTTCACCAAAGATATCCATCGCAAAATCTACCTGCACGCCAGTTGAAGACACTGTCGAGCTTGCAGAGATTAGCAATCCCGGATTCGTCACACCTGTACAAGCGCCTGCTGCCGTGCACGCTGCCGTTGGTGTGGCCGCCGTAATTGTTGTGTTGACTGCGGAGCTATCGCTCTTTTTTCCACAAGCCGTTGTTAGCAAGGTGCCTACAGCTATCATTGTTGCTAAGAAATATTTTTTGTTCGTCATAAAAACCTCTCTTTTTTATTTATTAAAAGCACTCTTTACATTCAACCCAGTGAAAGTACCAAGTCGGACATAGCCGTTCGCAGACGATGGATATAAAGCCGATGTTGTATCTACTCCGCCATTGCTACCGACAAATGTGCGGCAATCATAGGGTCCAATTTGAATAAACCAGCATTTCTCAGGTGACTGCGAAGCATAGGTTGGAGTGAAGTTTTTAAACCAGATCGAACCATTCACCTCTGAAGGCAAACCACCATCACCTGAAGTCAAAGAATCATCCACGACCAAGACAACAGCTCCGTACTGATCTTGAAAGAATCCATGAAACACTTGCTTGCCACCAGATGCGAACCATTGATTGAACTCTGCTGTTGGCTTTCCTGTATCAATATTCTTATAAGAAGTCTGAACTGTGCCCGTACCAGTCGCGAAGTAACCATTATAGTAGTTGCCGTTATCGTAATAACTGATTTGCACAACTCCACCGTAACGACCGCTGCCGATATCAGAAACATTCACGTTCATTTTAAAGTTTGACGGAGCATTCAACGGATGAGTCGCTGCATATTGAGTTAGAACTGCAATGCTATCAGGAACAAATGCTGCCGAAGCACCGGTGGTGTATGCCAAGCCAGGGTCTGCAGAGCGAGATGGATCCGGAGCAACAGAGGTTGTAACCGGCGCAACCTCTGAAGGCTGAACCGAACTGAACTTTTTGGCACATCCCAATTCAAACAGACTTAGTGCCACCAAGGTTGTAAGTAGGATTTGCTTTTTCATCTCTGACTCCTCTGAAGGCTCGAAGGCCCTCACCCTACCCTAGAGCAGAGGGTGTGCCGAAGCGGTCTTTGGACCCTAAGCATATGAAATTTATGCGCTTTTTTTGATTTTTAGATAACGCCTAGGGACTGTCAAAGTTCTGGTCCATGCCCTTTTTGGTCTCTTATAAAGCCCCTGTTATTTCAATAGGTTACGCCAATTTAGAGGCTCCTACCCCAAAATATGCTCCGTGAAGCGCCTGCGACTGGCAACTTGTTCGACAGGACAAAAAATCGAGGTTTTGTAAAGAGATCGTTAATTTCCCCTCAAGGTATTAAAACTCTTACCGACAAGTAATATATGACAGTCCATGCCTTTAGTCTTTTAGCTATGTTTGCAGTTTTCTTGTTTGCAGCGAGAGTTTTTGTCCAGTTCTAGGACCTCTTGTGCGATAGAGTTTTCTGAATCTTAGCCGGCTTCTTTTGAGCCGAGCTCTCAGCGCAATTCTGCCTGAGGATAATAATGCTTTAATATCTCAAGATAGGTTTTG
>CANCBY010000240.1 GCA_947374445.1 Pseudobdellovibrionaceae bacterium | reverse complement strand
ACTTACTTGATACGAAAAGAACCCGAAAGCGCGATTCCTTATTTTCAAAAGCTCTTAGAAAAGTATGACAGCAAGCCCAGCACCGACCGCAAAAAAAGTATGGCAACTCTAGGTTTGGCTCGAGCTTACTATCAAGCTAAAAAATGGCCTCAAGCGGCAGAGATCTATCGACGTATCCCCAAAGATGATGTGTTCTATCGCGAGAGTCTAATGGAGCTGTCATGGGCGCTCTTCCGAGGTGGACAATTCCGATCAGCGCTCTCTCCGCTACAAACCTTGCACACTCCTTTTTATAATAATTTTTACGATCCAGAGTCTTTACTTTTGCATGGAATTATTTTGCTGTTCAGCTGCCGTTACAACGAGATCACACCCTTGCTAAAAACTTTCGAAGCTAACTATCCACCTTCGATGGCAAAAATTCAGGAATGGATCGAGAGCCCACGTGGTGTTCAAGACTATTTTGATGAAATCACAAGAGCTTTAAAAACTCTTAGCATTGAAAAACGCACCGGCGATGTCAAAACAGACAACCATCTGCCATTTTTTGTGATTCGAACCTTGCTAGAGCAAAACGACATTTCAGTTGAAATGCGTTACCTTGATAAGCTCAAAAAAGAAGAACAACAAATTCAAAAACTTTACGGCGGCGCCAACAAGTCTTCGCTACTTGATTACGGAACAAAAATTTTATCCGGACGCTCGCGTGCATCGAGAACAAGAATGGCGTTACACCTTCAAGATCATCTCAAACAAATGGTTGAGGCTTATTCCGAATTTTCACTGCAAATTACTTTCTTAAAATATGAAATGCTCGGAGGACTTCGAACCACTCTGAAAGACAAAATGTCCTCGAGCAATTCTGATGATTCCAATTTGGATGCTGAGCATGGACGCGACTACTATGTTAAAAATGGTTACCGCTACTGGCCCTTTCAAGGCGAATTTTGGCGCGATGAAATGGGAAGCTATCAATACGTGGGAGTGAATGCTTGTGAAAAAAAATAAATGCCAAAATCTGCTTTTAATTATCACTGTGAGCTTGATGACTTTATCGTCAGGTATCAGCAAAGCTCAAGAGAATGCTCCTATGACTCAATTTCCTCAGGAGAGCGAGCCGAGAGATGCAAACTCTGCCGCCACCTCTTCTACAGGCACTAATAAAAACAAAACCAAGATCAAAGTAGATTTTGAAGACCAGTTGATCACCGGAAAGCATGATATGCCAGAGGCCGAAATGGTTTTTACTCGCACTCAATTCAACTACAAAAAAATGATTCGTCTTCGTGATAATTTTATTCCCGAAGTAAAACAGGGAAAGGACGAGTTCCGTGGACGCAATTAATTTCATATCCAAAATCATGAGGACTGTAATCGTCGTCATGACAATTCTTCTTTCGTTTATCGCTAACGCAGAAACAGTTTCTCTAACTGATGATGAGCTCCCCAATGAATCCGTCGTTCCTATCTTGGATTCACCACTTGCTGTGCAAAGTCGCGCGCTAACTTTTTCACAGCGATGGGCCGGACAATTTGGCACAGGCTGGCTGCTCGATGAGCCCTTCTACCAAAATTTATATATTGAAGGGCGCATCGGCTACCACTGGAATGAAACTTCGGGAATAGCCCTCAAGTTTATGAATTGGAGCAAAGGCGTCTCAAACTACGGCCAGCAATTTACCTCTCTAAATTTTTCTTATGCCCACGGCCCAGAGACTGGCTATGGCTTTGTGTATGAAAATCGTTTCATCTACGGTAAGGTCAGCTTCGCTAAAAACATTGTGCTACCTGTGAGCATGTCTTCATCCTATGATCTTGGAATGATTCAATACGGAAGCAAGTCTTTGCCTTTTGGTGGCATTGGTTTAAACAACAGCGTTTATTTTAATAAAAACTTGGGCGTTACACTTGGTGTTAAGTTTTTGATTCGCCAGGCATTTGATCCGTTATCGCAAAACTTAAAAACTCAAGCCACTCCGCCAACGGATGGCGACTTCACTGCAAAAACTCGTTACAGCACGGGGTTGGATCTTGGACTGATTTACTTGCTGTAAATCAGTCCTCTCGCGGAGGCTAGCACCTCATCAAAAATTACGGCGTAAACATCCCTGGGTATTCTTGCATAGTATAGAACTCAGGGAACTTATTCATGGTTGAACGTATAGTTGAGTCGTCGACCAAACGTTCAAGAACCAGATCATTTGTTTTTAAAGCTTGAACCATATTTTTGAATAGCAAATATGTTTTTGGTCCACGCATGAACATTCTCCAAGGGCTTGATCCTGGTCGACCTGTATCACTGAAGCCTGTTGAATCATCGCCGACTTTTTCATTCAACAAATAGAATGACTCTGTTCTCACCACATTTTTGACTGTCTTAGAGCAGTAAAAAAACTGTGTCTTAGGCCACTTGTATCGATCAATGATCGCTGATTGCTGAGATGGTCCGATAATTACACATCTTCGAGCTTGAGCCGAAATATCAAAAGAATTTCCAATCACGTCGATTGCTCTAGTTGATTCCTCAGAAACTGTGGTGACACGTGACCGTGTTTGAGTCTTAAACCACTCTTTGCCCGCACTCACTTTGGCTCCCAAAGATCCTTTAATTGAACCACCTAGAGGCAAGCTAAATCCACCCACTGGAGTTCCCCCTGGAACTTCAGTAGGACCAAACAAAGATCCAACCTCTGGAGGCCAACTCGAGCTAACGTCCGCAGAGAGACCTGCTGACCATCCCCATTTGATTGAATCATTCCAACCATCCGAATTTACAAAATCAACTTTTGCTTTAAGACTTAAAGTCTCCTTGGTCGTTGAACCCTTCCACACAGGAGTTTTATTAACGCTCTCAACGATGTCCCGCTGAGACATTGTTACAACCATTTTAGGATCAGCACAAAAATCGCTTAAAGCATGAGTTTTAAAAAATCGTTTGCAGAAAGCTTGCGCTAAGTCGGCCTGCTCGCCTTCAGTCAATCCACCTGACATATATTTTTCAAGAACATCAGTTACCTGCAAAGACTTTGAGCCAATGCCCCAGAAACCACCGATTGAAACTGTTCCAGCAACATCAAGTGGTTTCACCGAAGAAAGCTGAGAAAAAAGTTGAATAGGCGTCAATGTCTCACGCCCACTAGCGGCCTTCAAAGCAAGATTAGCCGCGTTTAATGCCAGTGATCTCGCATTACCCATTGAGGGAATCACAGTTGTCGCAGTCAAAAGGCCCGGATTGCTAGGACCCATAAATGTACTTTCAGTAAAATCTGCAAGCTCATCCATTGGAGTCAAAGTCACCACAACTTGAGTTCGTGAAAGCAAGCTCGGAAGAGCCAGGTTATCAATTTTTAATGTGACGTCCGCGGTGAGCGTTCCCAAAATAATATCACCTACAAACTCAGTCGAAGTGACAACGTTTTGAGGATCTAATTGGGAACCCGAGATATCTTTCAAAAGCGTGATCGCAACTTTCATATGACCGCGATTGATAGTCTTAAGATCAATCTCGTTATTCAAAGTTTGACGGATGATCTGTGGCTTCATGCGGATACGATAAGTTTGAGCCACGGTGAGGCCCAAAAATTTACTGATCTCGTACTTGTCATAGTTCAAACCCAAAAACTGAAAGTTGACTGAATCAATAAATAGTTGCGGAGCTGACCCTGCAGACTTGATTCTTAAGCCTGGGTTGTCGAGAGACTTTGCATCTAAAACTTTGATCCGCTCAGGCACTTGAGTTGTTCTAAAATCAACAAATGAAGCCGCATTATCAGCCCATGGGTTTAAACCCCCTTGAGCGTAAACTTTTCCATGATAAATACTTTGCGCTGTGATCGTGCGTTTGAGCAAAAACATGTTCTCACTCTCAAGACCATTGAGCTCAAGA
>CANCBY010000239.1 GCA_947374445.1 Pseudobdellovibrionaceae bacterium | reverse complement strand
GTAACGAATGATAGTGGTACAGGGAATCAAACCGGGGATAAGCTGGGTATACCTGCCAATTCAACTGAAACAAAGGCATCGCTTGAGGATCATTATAATACTTCAGAAGGCGCCCCAGGCGAAAAGAATCAACAAGTTCCGTCAACCGGCTTGGCCTCTGGCAATAGTCCAACAATGCCATCTATCGGCGGAACTCTGGGTGATGGTTCTTTAAGCTCGGGTCCAAGAGAGGTTTCGTTAGGGCAATTCGAAGAGAGTGCCTCTGGTGCCCGTGGTTACAGTGGGGCCACTTCAAAAATGATTAATACATTAGATCCGGTTGCTGTGAACAAT
The DNA here is from genome assembly GCA_947374445.1 of Pseudobdellovibrionaceae bacterium. Lineage (GTDB taxonomy): Bacteria > Bdellovibrionota > Bdellovibrionia > Bdellovibrionales > Bdellovibrionaceae > CANCBY01. Next base: position 3,570 of record CANCBY010000239.1, on the reverse strand, counting down.
ACTCCTGCATTCAAAGACTGGGGGGGGAGCAATGGGACAGTGGATAGCACTTCAACAGATCGGCCCACAACTCTAGATAAAGTCGTTTCTGCTGTGACAAGCTTAGCTGTTTCAACAGCCTATGCAGACACGCAAAACACTATGTCTGCGGGCGAGCGTTTAAGGCAAATTACAGATCCGTCTCCTCCAAGGTCTTTGGATTTTAGCGATACGCCAAAGCATAATAGTGGCACAAGTGCGAAATTAGCAGCAAAGGCAAACTCAATTGCTGCTTCTGCTAGTAGCTCGGCGACTGGCTTACAGCCAGGGGGTGCACCCGCATCTGCTGGAGGGCCGGTCGCTTCTAGTCTTTCTCCTGGAAGTCCTGGCGCAGGAACTAGTTCCCAGCCCTTGTCTTCGGCTGGGGTGACTGTAGGAAGTGATAAAACAAATGCCAATTTAAAGGCAAATCCCGTTCCGGCTCGTGGCCTTGCTTCGGTTGCGGAAAAAGATAAGGTCGGGCTTGATCTCAAATCTGATTTTAATATTTCTGATTTGAGTCAACAATTGGTTAAAGCGAAGACTGAAAAAATTGAGAGTCAGGCAAGCAAAATTCCATTTATCACTCGGCTCATCGAGCTAAAAATTCGCTGGGTTAAAAAAGATGGGTCGATCTTGGGCTCAACTCGGCCGACTCGAGAGATTGTATTTAATCAAGATCACCAGAGATATGTGCTGCAAGACTTCAAGCCGAAAGAAAACTGATGAAACGAAGGTCTCTTTTTCTTGTTGCTGCCATCTTGATGCTTTCTGCGGTCCCAGTATATTACTATAATTTTTACCGCAACAATCGTGAATATTTTGATCAAGAAAATGAATTCAGAAAACGCGTCATGGCAGGCTATCTGGAGTTTGCTCGGTTGATGGTCGAAAGCAATCAACAAGAGCGCTTAGTTCGTGTGCTCGATGATGGAATTAAAGCTCGTATGTTTGATTGGTATATTATTAGCTACAAAGGTGAGCCAGTCTTATTTAATCCACCTGAGATGAGAGACGCAAAGTTTTCTGAGATTGATGGCAATCTAATTCAAAAAGAGGATATCACAAGCGGAACGATACATATTAAAAATGGCTCTTATCTGACCATTGGAATTAATATCCGGTGGCTCAAGTATATGGCCGAAATTGAAAAGCGTTACGTTTGGTCAAATATTCAAGAGAATGGTTTGCCAATTCTAGTTGCGATTTTGGTTTTTTCTTTTTTGATGAAAGATATGCTAAAGATCACTCGCGCTTTGAAATCTGGCAAAGGTTTGCGCTCATTCGCGGTAACTGGTGCCTCCAAACCACTCACCAAAGAAGGCCAAGTCTTCTCCGAAATCATGCAAGGCTACCAGCAATCCGTCGATCGCCTCAGCTCCGAAAAGCAGATGCTAGAAGGCCAAGTGCTCCCCAGTCTTCGCTCGGAGCTCGCGTCAGGAAAAACTCCCCCCTATGAATTCGATTGCGTGATGGTGCGCACGGATATCAATCGCTACTCGCAAATGTTTGCGACCAGCGAGCGGGCTGATCGCGATATTCTGATGAGTGTGATTCACCGCTTTTTTAGTGAGGCGACTAAAATTGTTTCTCGCTATGGCGGCTACATGCATGAGTTCGTCGGTGATGAGCTTATTTTTTATATTAAAGATGAAGAAATGCCCAATACTGTTTCGATGGCGCTCGGCTGTTTGACTGAAATTCAAGCGGCAACTTTGTCCTATCAGGCAGAAATTCAGAAGACTTTTAAGCTGCCTTTCACGGTCAAATCAAGTCTGGCTAGTGGCAAGCTTCGCTATGGTCCCTTAGTGAATGGATTTTCGTTGGCAGGTCCGCCGCTGATTGAGTCGGTTCGCATTCTCTCCTTGATTGAAGACCGTGATCGCAATCAGGTCTATGTGGCCGAAAATGTCAAAGAGCGCACTGATCAAACTTTTTCGTTTGAGAGCAAAGGTGATTTTTTACTCAAGGGCTCTAGTCACAATCGTATTGTCTTTGAGCTGGTATCGCGTCAGTCGCTCGACTCGCTTTTGCTCGAAATCAATACGTCAAAAATTCCTTGCCTTGGGAGCTATCGTCATCCCCTTGAGCTGCAGCGGGTGTTTCTATTTTTACTTGAAAACGAGGCGTTTTCGCCTGGCGATGTGCTCAAAGTTTTGCTTCAGTATCGTGATGTTTTTATTGGCGGCTCTTACCCAGAATTGCGAGATGTGCTGATATCATTGGTTGAGTATTTTCGCGGACGACCGGGAGGTGAGACCATCACTCCTACCGTCATTCGGATGACAATGAGTTTGGTGGCCAAAGAACTTTATCAAGATCAGATGAAAGAGTTTTTTATGGAGTCTTTGGATGTTGAGAGTGACCGAGGCGTTGCAAATACGCTAGAGGCCTACGGTTTTTTTGAAAATGTCGATGTCTATGGTCTTTATCGCAGATTCAAAGATAAGGGCTCAGCGCGAGTGATCGGAAATATTCTATTACTTTGGGGTGAGCGACAAATCACTACCGAGCTTTGTGAAATATTTTTGCAAAGACTGAAATCAAAAGAGCAAGCAATAGTCGCGAGCTGTTTGTACGCCTTTGCTGAAATCGTGGCTTTTTGGCAAGAGAAGGATCTCGTTTACATTAAGGCTCAGGTAGAATTTTTTGATCTAGAGTCACAAATTCAGAAAATTAGCAAAAATCAACAGATGATGTCGCATGAGCCTGTGCAGAGACAAATCAAGCGAGCTCAACAATGCATAGCAGAGCTTCGCCCCAAGGCAGGCTAAAACAATCTTGTAAGTCCGTCGATCCAATAAACAGGCTTAACCTGCTGAGTGATCGCCATGACCACCACGTAGGTTACAAAAAAACCATGTAGTCCGCGAAGCTTGAGTGAGCCCGTGCGCCAATCTTTAAGTAGCTGCAAGCGGTACTCAAGGAGTCCAACGCCAGCGACCCAAGCCCATAGTAGTCCCGATTGTTTGCCGACAAAGGCGTGAGCCCAAGCGTGCTGATTCATGATTAAGTACCAGCTAATAGATGAAGCAAATAGAACCCAAAAAACAGAGATATTCCTTGGTGAATCTTTGCGCCATTTGCGAAAGGCAAACCACGAGAGCACAAGCAAGGCCCAGCCAGGAATCCAAAAAAATCGTTCGATACGATTTAAAATCACAATGGGGTACTGCAGATAATCTTTGAACTTAAGCCCGCACTGAGTGGCATCTAGGCATTGATTGGTTCTATAAAGAAAGGCGGCCTTCAGATCTTCAATTGCCGTGGGCCAAGATTCAAAGTAGAGGACATTCATGTATACGTGCAAAGCGAACCCGAAAACAAAACAAAGGCCGATGCAAATTGTCAGACGGTTAAAAAGCTTAAAATAAGATTTTTCAGTCATTATCGAAAAGCCAACCGTTGCTACCGATAAAAATACAGCGGGTTCAAAAGAGATATTCATTATCACAATTGCTAAAAAGCTCATCACAGAGACAAGCCACCAGCTCTTTTTTTGTGAATAAAGAAACAGCAAATAGACAAAACCCCACTTGAAGACTTCTTCAA
>CANCBY010000238.1 GCA_947374445.1 Pseudobdellovibrionaceae bacterium | reverse complement strand
GGTTTTATCGTCAATCGTATATTGATGCCGATGATCAACGAGGCGATCTACACACTTCATGAAGGCATTGCAAAAGTGGAAGCAATTGATGAAGCGATGAAACTTGGAACAAATCAACCGATGGGTCCACTCACATTGGCGGACTTTATTGGCTTAGACACTTGTCTTGCGATTATGAATGTTTTGCACGACGGACTCGGCGACTCAAAGTATCGGCCATGCCCGCTTTTGGTAAAATATGTCGAAGCGGGATGGTTGGGTAAAAAGACCGGTCGTGGATTCTACAATTACGCAAAATAGTTTTAGAAATTTTCAGTAACATAATTCTTGGAGCTCATCATGTCTGTTCAATTGAATGTTGAAAACTACATCGCACTCATCACGATCAATCGCCCTGAATCAATGAATGCCTTGAGCAGCGCAGTTTTGGAGCAGTTGGACCAAGTTCTCGCTGAAGTTAAAAAAATGGACTATGATAAGCTTCGCTGCTTGGTTGTGACAGGCGCCGGAGAAAAAGCATTCGTCGCAGGTGCCGATATCAAAGAGATTCATTCGTTGGATCAAGCAAGAGCATTTCACTTTGCAGAAATGGGCCACAAAGTTTTTAGAACTTTGGAGCAAATGTCAGTGCCGACAATCGCAGCCGTAAACGGTTTTGCATTGGGCGGCGGTCTTGAGTTGGCCCTGAGTTGTGATTTTATTTATGCTTCGGAGAAGGCAAAGCTGGGTCTTCCAGAGGTTTCACTCGGTTTGATCCCTGGCTTTGGTGGCACGATTCGTCTTCAGCGTGTGGTTGGTAAAGCTCGCGCAAAAGAGATGATTCTTTCAGGGACACCGATCACAGCGGCAGAGGCTTTGGCCTGCGGGTTGGTCAACAAAGTTTGGCCGGCCGATCAATTGATGAAAGAAGTCATGAATACCGCAAATACAATCGTGAGCCGCAGCCCTGTGGCTTTGGCAACGGCCAAGCTCAGCCTTGAAGAGACCGAGGTCAAAGAGCTTGGTGCAGCGATCGAGATCGAAGCGCAAAAGTTTTCAAATCTGTTTCGCACTCAGGATGTGGTCGAGGGCACTTTAGCCTTCATCGAAAAGCGAAAACCTGTTTTTAAAGGAAATTGATTCCATGACTTCAACTCGCAATGTTCCTTATGTCCCTAAAAATCCCATCCGTATTGTCACTGCGGCGAGCCTTTTTGACGGCCACGATGCGAGCATCAATATCATGCGCAGGATCCTCCAAGAGATGGGCGCCGAGGTCATTCACTTAGGTCACAATCGCAGCGTGAGCGATGTGGTCAAAGCGATTTTGCAAGAGGGGGCCCAAGGTGTGGCGATTTCGTCCTACCAGGGCGGTCACATGGAGTACTTCAAGTATGTGAAGGATCTTTTGGATGCTTGCGGCGCTTCGCATGTGCGAATCTTTGGCGGCGGTGGCGGCGTGATCGTCTACGAAGAAAAGCAAGAACTTGAGGCCTATGGCATTGCTCAAATATTTCACCCCGATGATGGCAGACGTTTAGGACTTGAAGGAATGATCGAGATGATCATCCGCGAATGTGATTATGATCCGATGACAAAGGCTGCAGATAAAATTCCTGCAAAGCTCTTGATCGGTGAAACTTTGCCAAGTCAAAAAATTGGAGCCGCGCTAAATGTTGTAGAGAACACGTTGAAAGTGATGCCTGCCACTGAGGTGGGACTTTCAGACTTCACGAAGCGTGGTGGCGCGCCTATAGTCCTAGGGATCACTGGCACGGGCGGAGCAGGCAAATCATCACTGATTGACGAGTTGGTTCAGCGCTACTTGAACGCTTACAGCGACAAAAAAATTGCTGTTGTTTGCGTCGATCCTTCAAAACGAAAGACGGGCGGATCTCTATTAGGCGATCGCATCCGCATGAATTCACTTTCTCGTGATCGAGTGTATATGCGCTCGGTGGCTTCTCGTGGCTCTGGCAAAGAGATTGCCACAAGTCTGCCGCAGATTTTACAGTTTTTGAAGCAACTGGATTTTGATTTGATCATCGCTGAAACCTCAGGCATTGGCCAAGGCAATATGGCCATCACCGAAGTGTCAGATCTTTCGATGTATGTGATGACTTCGGATTTCGGGGCGCAGTCACAGCTTGAAAAAATCGACATGATTGATTTTGCTGACATGATCGCAGTCAATAAGGCCGACCGGCGCGGTGCTCAAGACGCTCTTCGTGATGTGAGCAAGCAGTATCGCCGTTCGCGCAAAATTTTCGACAACGAAGCTCCGGTACCTGTGTTTTTGACTCAAGCCAGTCAATTCAATGATGGTGGCGTCAACAGACTATTTTTAAAGCTCACAGATTTACTCGAGCAAAAGCAAAAAGGCTTTGCGGTTCCGGAGAGTTATCGCAAAACTATTTTGTCAGCCGATGAGCACGTGATTATTCCGAGTGACCGGCAAAATTATTTGGCAGAAATTGTTTCAACGGTTCGTAAATACAAAACACGGACTCAAGAAGTTTCGGCGAAGGCTTCTAAACTTGGAGCGCTTCGGTCAGTCTCTGATCTTTTGGGCTTGAGCGCCAGCCAAATTGAAAAAGCAAGTTTAGAGCTTTCTCAATCAATGACGAGCGATGAGCTTGAAAGTCTTAAGAGCTGGTCTGAGCTCGAAAAGCGCTACGCAGGTGATGAATTGGTATTTCAAATTCGTGACAAAGAGTTGCGACAGCCTCTGGTACGCACATCTCTCAGCGGCACCAAAATTCGCCGGATTGCTTTTCCGAAAATCACCGACTGGGGAGATCGCCTTAGATTTTTGAAGCTTGAAAATGTTCCGGGCGAATTTCCTTTCACAGCCGGGGTATTTCCACTTAAAAGAGCCGATGAAGATCCTAAGCGGATGTTTGCTGGCGAAGGAACTCCTGAGCGTACAAACAAGCGCTTTCATTATCTTTGTAAGGGCGAGGCGGCTCAGCGGTTGTCGACGGCTTTTGATTCGGTCACCTTGTATGGACAAGATCCTGATCAGCGCCCAGATATTTTTGGCAAAGTCGGCGAGAGCGGCGTGAGCGTTTGCACTCTTGACGACATGAAAAAACTCTACAAAGATTTCGATCTGTGCGCGCCATCGACAAGCGTGAGCATGACCATCAATGGTCCTGCGCCGATGATTTTAGCGTTTTACTTTAATACAGCGATTGATCAGGAAGTTGTAAAAAAAGAAAAAGAGCTGGGCCGCAAGCTTTCAGCGGACGAGTATGCCAAAATCAAAGCGTGGACCGTTGAGCAAGTGCGCGGCACAGTGCAGGCCGATATCCTTAAAGAGGATCAAGGTCAAAATACCTGTATTTTCTCTATCAACTTTGCATTGAAGATGATGGGCGACATCCAAGAGTATTTTACTAAAAACAAAGTGAAGAACTTTTACTCTGTCAGTATCTCTGGCTATCATATCGCAGAGGCTGGAGCGAACCCAATCAGTCAGCTGGCATTCACACTTTCAAATGGTTTTACTTTTGTGGAGTACTACTTGGCTCGCTGGCTCAAAGTAGATGACTTCGCTCCCAATCTGTCTTTCTTTTTTAGCAATGGGCTTGATGCGGAGTACACAGTGCTAGGACGTGTAGCGCGCCGAATTTGGGCGATTGCTATGCGCGATCTTTACAAGGGCTCCGAGCGTTCGCAAAAGCTCAAATACCATATTCAGACTTCAGGGCGTTCGCTGCACGCACAAGAGATTGATTTCAATGATATCCGCACCACGCTTCAGGCATTGATCGCGTTGCAAGACAATTGCAACTCACTTCATACCAATGCCTACGATGAAGCGATCACGACGCCGACCGAAAGTAGTGTCAGACGTGCGATGGCAATTCAGATGATTATTAATCGTGAGTTTGGTGTGGCTAAAAATGAAAACCCAACTCAAGG
>CANCBY010000237.1 GCA_947374445.1 Pseudobdellovibrionaceae bacterium | reverse complement strand
GGATCCTTGGGATCTAAAACGCATAGATGAACGTGATAAGGGGCAATCGCCATCGGCCAAATGATTCCGTCATTATCATGGCTTTGCTCGATGGCTGCTTGCACGGTTCGCGTGACGCCAATTCCGTAGCAGCCCATTTCGATCGGCTTGAGTTTGCCCTCGGGAGTGAGAAACTGCGCTGACATTTTTTCGGAGTATTTTGTTCCTAGATAAAACACATGCCCGACTTCGATGCCTCGGTAGGACTTAAGGTGACCAGGACCTGTAGGATCTTTATCTCCGGCTTTGGCCATGCGCAGATCTGCCGTTTTTGTCGGCTTGAAATCACGCTCGTGATTGACGTTCTTGATGTGAAATCCGTCTTCGTTGGCCCCAACGATATAATTTTTGAGGCCTTGAACACCATTATCCAGGTAGACAGGAATTTTTAAGCCCACAGGGCCGCAACTGCCTGGGAAAGCTCCGCATGTTTGCTTCACTTCTTCGTCGGTCAACATGAGTGGTGGATTCGTCATGCCTAGCAGGTTTTTGAGCTTGATCGGATTGACCTCGTCAGATCCTCTCATCAAGACAGCAAAGGCTTTTAGAGATTTGTCTTTTGTATCGAAGCCCTCGTTAGCAGAGAAGAACAATGTCTTTACAAGTTCGCTCTCAGGAAGGCCTGTGAACTTAGCAAGATTGGCGATGGTTTTTTGGCCTGGCGTCGCAAACTTTTCTAGAGGTTTTTCTGTGCTATCGCTAGCGACGTGAGGAATAGCATCAATCGCGGGACACACTTCGATATTGGCAGCAAAATCAGAAGTGTCGCTGACGAGCAGATGATCTTCTCCGGCATCTGCTAAGAGTTGAAATTCGTGAGTTTGTGAGCCGCCGATATTGCCGGCATCCGCTTGCACGATGCGGTAGTTGAGACCAATGCGATCGAAAATCGCTTTGTAAGCATCGTACATGAGTTCGTAACTTTTAAGAGCTGACGCTGTATCCACGTCAAAGCTGTAGGCATCTTTCATGACAAACTCACGGCCGCGCATCAGACCAAAACGAGGTCTGATTTCGTCTCGGTATTTGGTCTGTATTTGATAAAGATTGCGCGGCAGATCGCGGTAACTTTTTATGTCGTGGCGGATGTAATCAGTGATGGCTTCTTCATGAGTGGCGCCAAGGCAAAACCAATGCTGATTGCGATTTTGGAATTTAAGTAAGCCTGCACCCATCTCGGACCAACGAGAGGTTTCTTCCCAAAGTTCGCGAGGATGAACCATTGGCATCAGAACTTCGGTGCAACTGCGCTTGTCGAGCTCTTCGCGCACAATTTTTTCAAACTTGCGAATAGCTCTGAGGCCCATGTTTCCGTAGGTGAAAATACCGGGAGCGAGTTTTTTGATAAGACCTGCACGAACCATCAATTTGTGCGAGGGAATTTCGGCATCTTGCGGAGCTTCTTTGAGAGTGAAAAGATGGGTTTTAGTCCATTTTGTAGCTTGGCCGAGAGCGGTCATGAGCGATTGTCCTTTTCTGTTTTTTCGATGAGGTCTTCGTTGTCTTTGTGAACTTCGATTCCGAAAGATTTTATTTTGCGATGCAAATAACTGCGCTCAAGACCGATGACTTCAGCTGTGCGTGAAATATTGCCGCCATTTTCAGAGATTTTTTTGAGCAAATATTGCTTTTCGAAATCAGCTCGAGCTTCGCGAAAAGTTGAGAGCTGATCTGGCGCACTGGTTGTTCCATCAGAGTACAGAACATCGGCGCCGAGGCCTGCAAACCTGAGATCATGCACATCGATAAATTCACCAGGAGTCAGGATGTACACTCGCTCAACGAAATTTTTAAGCTCTCGCACATTACCCGGCCAAATGTAATGCACCATCATTTCCATCGCCTTTTCAGAGATGGCCTTGCGGAAACTTCCGGATTCTTTTGCCGAGTGATCAGAAAAATAAGTCACGAGAGCCGGAACATCTTCTGCGTGCTCACGGAGAGGAGGCACATGAAATGGCATTAGATTTAAACGATGATAAAGATCTTCGCTGAAAGTGCCGGCTTTGATCTCGGCCTCGAGATCGCGGCTGGTGGCTGCAATCACGCGCGTGTCAACAACCACAAAATCAGTGCCGCCCACACGTTGAAACTTTTTTTCTTGAAGCAAACGGAGAAGCTTTTCTTGAGACTTGAGACTAAGATCTGCAATGTCCTCAAGAAATAACGTGCCGCCGCTAGCGAGTTCAATTTTTCCTTTTTGAGTTTTATCAGCGCCAGCGAATGCACCTCTTTCATAGCCAAAAAGTTCAGCTTCAATGAGTTCTTCAGGAACTGTGGCGCAGTTCAACTCAATAAATGGGCGGCTGGCACGTGGACTGAGATAATGTATGTTTTGCGCTGTGAGCTCTCGGCCTGAGCCCTTTTCTCCCTTGAGCAGAAGCCACGACGGAGTGGTCGCGGCCTTAACGATCATTTGCTTGAGGCCGACCATGCTCGGAGCCTCGCCGATCAAAGCAATGCTTTTACGAAGCTTGTTGAGGAGAGCTTGCTTTTCTTCTTTTTCTTGTTGGAACTGAATGATGTTGCTGATCACGATAGAGATTTTATCCATTGAGAGAGGCTTTTCGATAAAATCCCAAGCGCCAAGCTTGGTGGCTTTGACCGCTGTTTCAATCGTTCCATGACCTGAGATCATAACGAACTCAACATTTGGAAATTGCTTTCGAGCCGTCGTGAGTACCTCGATACCATCCAACGAACCTGGCATCCAAATATCAAGAAATACTATTTCAGGTTGGTACTCGCGCATGGCCTTGATGCCCTTTTCGCCATCAGGGGCTGTCTGCACAAAGTGCCCCTCGTCTTTGAGACTGGCAGAAAGAACCTCGCGAATAGGAGACTCATCATCCACGATCAGAATTTTTGCGGGCCTGTTGGTCGTATAACTTTTTGATGTCACTTCGTTCATCCTTATTATGATTCTGGCTTGTCGTCGTCGATTGCGCGATCTGATGGCTTCCATCCGCCCACCTCATTCACCGGAAGTTCTAAAATCATCCGAGTGCCCTTGGGGGTATTGGCGAGAGCTCTGACAAATCCGCTATGATCTTCTACGATTCTTTTGACGATGGCTAGCCCGAGCCCCGTGCCATTTTCTTTGGTGCTAAAATAAGGCTCAAATACCCTGGCTCTTTGCGCCTGAGGAATACCAACACCCGTATCTGCCACGGCGAGTCTTAAAATTTTGAGGTCAGAGTCGTATTTGGTCGAGACCACCACTCGCTTTTCATCAGAGTTGGCGACAGCAGCGATTCCGTTATCAATAAGATTTACGAGCACACGTTTGATCTGGTCTGGATCAAACTTAAACGAAGGGACCTGCGGATCCGCCTCAAAAACAAGATCAACGCCGGTGTGACCAGCACGAAAAATAACCAAAGCCTCTTCGATGACTTTGTGAATGCTTCCGATCACTGGCTTGGCCTGTGGCAAACGAGCAAATTGACTGAATTCATTGACGAGATTTTTGAGGTCATCGGTTTGTTGAATGATCATTGTAGTGCATTCATCAAAAGCCGGATCTGAAATTTGTGAGCCAAATTTTCGCTGTAAGCGCTCTGCTGAAAGCTTGATCGGAGTCAGTGGATTTTTGATCTCGTGAGCGATACGACGAGCCACTTCGGTCCAAGCTGCGGCCCGCTGAGCATTCACAATCATGGTCATATCATCGAACACCAAAATTTTACCGATCTCTTCGCCCTTTTCGTCTTTGAGCAAAGACAGAGTCATAAGAATGGGTACGGCCTCACCCTGAACATTTACTTTTAGCTCGCGCTGGATGCTTTCAATTTTATGCTCTTGCATGGTTTTCAAAAGCTCAGAGAAAGTTCTAAAATATTCTAGCGTGAGAAGCTCGCGCACAGGGCGTCCCAAAAATCGATTGGGATCT
>CANCBY010000236.1 GCA_947374445.1 Pseudobdellovibrionaceae bacterium | reverse complement strand
GGTCTTTCTGGATGCCATCTTGAGGATCAAGAGAACCCCAAGCGCTGCGGTCACCTTGATGGCAAAAAGCTTGTGGGCACAGACGAGATGTTACAAAAAATCAAGGCGGCTTCAAGCCAGCGCAAGCTCGATGAAAATTTTGTGATCATTGCGCGAACTGATGCCCGAGCCAGCGAAGGCCTTGATAAAGCTATCGAGCGTGCAAAGGCTTACATCGATGCGGGAGCTGATGTAATTTTCACAGAGGCACTTGAAAACGAAAAAGAGTTCGAAACTTTTCGCAAAGCTATCAAGGCTCCGCTTTTGGCAAACATGACTGAATTTGGAAAATCAAAGCTCTTGTCGATCAAAACTCTCGAGGACCTAGGTTACAATATCGTGATCTATCCAGTGACCACATTGCGTTTAGCGATGAAGGCTCAAGAAGAAGGCCTTAAGCATATTTTGCAAGAGGGCTCTCAAGAAAAGATTTTAGATCGAATGCAACACCGCAAAGAGCTTTATGAACTCACGCGGTACGAAGAATACAATTCATTCGACCAAAATATTTTTAACTTTAAAATTAAACTGTAATTTTAACTGCAAATTGAAATGAGGAACTAATGGCTGATCAAACATATATCAATCCAGATTACGTCGCAGAACCAGATAAAATGAATGTGAAAAAAGGCCTCGAAGGCGTCGTTATGGACACTTCAAGTGTCTCTAAGGTCAATGCTGATACCAACTCACTCATCTACCGTGGCTACCCAGTTCAAGATCTTGCTGAAAACTGTAGCTTCGAGGAAGTCGCCTACTTGATGTACAATGGCGAGCTTCCAAACAAAACTCAGCTCGAGCAATTCAGCAAACTTGAAAAAGGCTACCGCGATATCACTCCTGCTAATATGCAAGTGGTGCGCGCTCTTCCCAAAAAATGTCATCCGATGGATTCCATCCGCACAGCTGTCAGCTTTTTGGGTTGTGAAGACGAAAGAGTTTGGGATGCAACTCCTGCAACAAATATGGATAAAGCCATTCACTTATTGGCAAAAATTCCAACGATGATTGCAGCAGACTATCGCAATAAAAAAGGTCTGGATGTGATTGCTCCTGACAAAAGCTTGTCGATTGCTGAAAACTTTTTTCATATGTGCTTCGGAAAAGTTCCGCAAAAAGAAATCGTCAAAGCGTTCGACGTGTCTTTGATTCTGTATGCAGAACACAGCTTCAATGCCTCAACATTCACTTCACGAGTCATCAGCAGTACGCAATCTGATATCTACTCTGCGACTGTGGGTGGTATCGGAGCCCTCAAGGGCCCTCTTCATGGCGGTGCCAACGAGATGGTCATGCACATGATGATCGAGATCGCAAATCCTGATAAAGCTACTGAGTGGATGCTTGATGCTTTAGCAAATAAAAAGAAAGTCATGGGCTTTGGGCACAGAGTTTACAAATCTGGCGACTCACGAGTGCCAACTATGAAAAAGTATGCGCAAGTGATGGCGCAAGTTACGAATGAACCTAAGTGGATGAGAATGTACGACGCTCTTGAGAAAGTTATGGTCGACAAGAAAAAGATTTATCCTAACTTAGATTTTCCAGCGGGCCCTGCTTATTACATGATGGGATTTGAAATTGATTTCTTCACTCCGATTTTTGTGATGGCAAGAACCACTGGGTGGTCGGCTCACATCATGGAACAGACGGCAAACAACCGAATCATTCGTCCTCTCAGTGAGTACATCGGTTCGGCACAACGCTCAGTCAAACCTTTGAGCGAAAGACATTAGTTTTTTTGATGTTCTAAGAATTGGCTTTGATGATCTCGATGGAGTTTCCATCGGGATCTTTGACGATGGCTTTGCGACCATCAGGCATATCAGTTGGGTCCATCAAGGTCTCGACACCCTTGATTGCAGCCAACTTGTCGTAAACTTGATCTAGCTCTTCTACCAAGAAACATAATTGAAAAATAGGCGTCACTGAGTTCTTTTTATCTTTAAGCCCAAACAAATTAATTTCAAATCCAATGTTTTGATCTTTATTTTTGCTTTTTGGCCTCGCACGGTAACACTCGCTGCCCTTAGAAACCTTGACCGTCTCGACATCAAATCCCAACGCCTGATAAAATTGTATCTGCTGTGGAAGATTAGATGTGTTAAGAGTGATCGCAATCAGTTTTACCGGCATGACTCTATGCCAACGCTATTGACCAATTTAGTCAAGTCTCGTTAAAGACTTACAATGAAACCAGGACAAATATTTCTCTCAGACTATAAAGCCCCCACATACCAAATCCTCTCTACTGATCTCATTTTCAACATTGAAGATGACGTTTGTCGGGTCTTACAAAAGTCTAGTTACAAAAGTATCGATAGCAACAATCCTCCTTATGAACTTTTTTTAGATGGCGGAGATAGCCTTATCCTTGAATCGATCAAGCTCAATGGTGTTGAGCTTTCTGCCTCGGCTTATCGCGTGGCTCCCGAAGGGCTGACTCTCATTGACCCGCCCGCTGAATTTAAAATTGAAATGACGACGCTCTTAAGCCCGCATAAAAATTCGTCTCTTGAAGGTTTATATGCGGCTAACAATGGCGAAATGCTCTGCACTCAATGCGAGGCCCAAGGCTTTCGCAAAATCACTTATTTTTTAGATCGTCCGGATGTGATGACAATTTTCACAGTGCATATTCAAGCCGATAAAAAGAGGTATCCCATTCTTCTGTCTAATGGCAATCTGACTGAAAGTAGAATGCTAGACAATGGTCGACATCAAGTCACCTGGCGTGATCCACATAAAAAACCCTGCTATTTATTTGCACTTGTCGCTGGTGATCTTGGCCTTTTAAAAGATGAGTTCCATACACTCAGCGGAACCAAGGTGTCTTTAGAGATCTATTCTGCCCACGGCACGCAAGATCGTTGTCAGCACGCAATGGAGTCTCTCAAAAAATCGATGGCATGGGACGAACAAAGGTTTGGTCGAGAGTACGATCTTTCAACTTACATGATTGTAGCCGCGGACGATTTTAATGCTGGAGCAATGGAAAACAAAGGCCTGAACATTTTCAACTCTCGCCTAGTTTTTGCCGACTCATCCACAGCAACAGATTCCGATTACTTTAATATCGAAGGCGTCATTGCTCACGAATACTTTCACAATTGGACAGGCAATCGAGTGACCTTGAGGGACTGGTTTCATTTGAGCCTCAAAGAAGGCCTCACTGTTTTTCGTGATCAAGAGTTCTCGATGGACATGTCGTCGCGCGAAATGGTGCGGATCGATAGCGTCGCCGATCTCCGCTCTGGCCAATTTGCCGAGGACGCTGGCCCAAATGCCCACCCGATCCGTCCAGAGTCTTGCTTTGCTGTCGATAATTTTTTTACTTCGACGATTTACGAAAAAGGCTCCGAAGTGATCCGTATGATGCAAACCATGGTGGGTCGCCCTGGCTTTAGAAGAGGCATGGACCTTTACTTTTCAAGACATGATGGCCAAGCGGTAGTCATCGAAGATTTCGCTAAAGCCATCGCAGACGCCAACAATCAAAATTGGGAGCAATTCAAACTCTGGTATTCTCAAGCCGGCACTCCTCAAATAAAAGTGCAAGAATCCTATTCAGACAACGATCAGAGCTACACAGTTGAGATTGAACAGACCTGCCCTCCGACCCCCAATCAACCTACTAAAAAGCCATTTCATATTCCGCTAGTGATAGGACTTTTAGATGAACGAGGCGCTGAACTTGAGTTCACTCATCCACAGGTTGAGGTGAATTCCGAAGGACAAAAGCTCATTCATCTCAAAGAGCAAAAACAAAGCTATATTTTCAAGAACTTAAAATCGCGGCCTCATCTCTCAATCAATAGACAGTTCTCAGCACCGATCACTGTTAATTTTGAACGCTCTCTGGCTGAACACATATTTATGCTCCGACACGACACCGATTCGTTCAATCGCTGGGAGGCCTCACAAGTTATCA
>CANCBY010000235.1 GCA_947374445.1 Pseudobdellovibrionaceae bacterium | reverse complement strand
CGCTGACCACCCCAAATACCGATCATGAAGTACATCGGAACAAGCGAAAGTTCCCAGAAAAGATAAAAGAAGATCGCATCAATAGCTAAAAATGTTCCTAGCATCGCCGTTTGCAAAACAAAAAGCGCCGCATGAAATCCCTTAACTCTTTTGTCGATCGAAGTCCAAGATCCCAAAACAATGATGGGCACCAAAAATGTCGTCAATATAATCAACCAAATCGAAAGACCATCTATGCCTAGGAAATATGTGATTCCAAAGCGCTCAATCCAAGGGTAGCGCTCCACCATTTGCAATGCCGCACTTGTGGAGTCAAACCGAGCCAATACACCCAAGCTTATCGCAAACTCAATAAGCGAGAGCCCCAGCGCCAGTGGACGCAAAGTCTTTTCGTTTGGCCAAAATGTCATTCCCAGTGCAAATATCAATGGTAAAAATACAACAACTGATAAAATCATCTCACTACCTCATCAAAATAAACGTCAGAGAGGCCACAACACCAATCGCAATGTACATTGCATATTGTTGAATGTTTCCATTTTGCAAACTTTTCGCGAACAACCCAGCACCCTTAACCAGATCCGTAATCAAATATGTCGTTTTATCGATGAAATTAACGTCGATATAATACCAAATATTTTTACTAACACTGACGAGCGGATTGATAATTGATCCAAAATAAAACTCATCCACGTAGTACTTATTAAGCAGAATATCGTGAGCCACAGACATTTTTTTAGCCATAACCTTAGGTGTTTCAGGCGAACGCACATACAAGTGATATGCCACCGAAGCCGAAATTCCAGCAAGTGCTACAGAAATTCCCATAAATGCCCACTCAGTAGACTCATCCGCGTGTGCCAAGTTAGGAACAGCTCGAATGACTGGCTCTAACCAACCCTCTAGCAAGTTCGGCAAATGACCTACATACTGGCCAATCACATGAGGAATTCCATACCAGCCACCAATCACTGACAACACTCCAAGTACGATCAACGGGCCCGTCATAAGAGCCGGTGACTCATGCGGGTGAATCTTGTGATCGACTCTGCTTTTTCCCCAGAATGTAAGTGCCATCAATCGAGTCATGTAGAATGCCGTGAGCGTTGCACCCAAGGCGCCACAAACCCAAAGGCCTGTATGTCCTAGCGGCGAATGAAAGGCCATCCATAAAATCTCATCTTTTGAGAAAAACCCAGCAAAAGGTGGCATTCCAATGATCGCAAGCCAGCCAAGAACAAAAGTAAAATGAGTGATCGGCATATACTTTCTGAGGCCACCCATTTTACGAATATCTTGTTCTTCGTGCATCGAGTGAATCACCGAGCCCGAACCCAAGAACATCAATGCTTTAAAAAACGCATGGGTCATCAAATGAAACATCGCCGCGCCAAACGCACCAACACCGCAAGCCAAAAACATGTATCCAAGTTGCGATACGGTTGAATAAGCCAAAACTTTTTTGATGTCGTTTTGAACCAAGCCAATGCTTGCAGCCATCACCGCCGTTAAAGCGCCCACGCTTGCAACAATCATGAGTGTGTTTGGAGCCGCCAAAAATAGTGGGTTCAATCGCACTATCATATAAACACCCGCAGTCACCATTGTCGCAGCATGGATTAGCGCCGAAACAGGTGTTGGGCCAGCCATTGCATCCGGGAGCCAAACATAAAGCGGAATTTGCGCCGACTTACCTGTCGCACCCACAAAAAGAAACAGCGTCGCCAAAGTCAGCGGCCCCGCCCAACCCAACTCCGGCACCGAAGGAGCCATCGACACAAGTTCTGAAAAACTAAGAGTTCCAAAAGTTAGGAACAACACAAACATGCCAAGCAGAAATGCCGCATCACCAATTCTGTTGGTGATAAAGGCCTTCATTCCAGCGGCTGCTTTTTCTTTGTCAGAAAACCAAAACCCAATCAGCAAGTAAGAGCAAAGACCAACGCCCTCCCAACCGACGAACATAATCAGTAGATTTTCTCCCAAAACCAGGAGCAACATGTTGAAGAGAAACAGATTCAAATACGAAAAGTATTTTGCAACACCTTTGTCGTGATGCATGTACGAGATCGAAAACAGATGAATCAATGTTCCTACACCCGTGATGATCAAAATCATGATTCCGCTGATTTGATCGACCACGAACCCCGCTTTTACGCTCAAGTTTGCAACAGCGATCCAATCAAAAAATGTGACGGCAATTTTTCGGCTCTCTGCTGGCATGCCAACCAGGTCTGCCACTAATATTACAGCACAAATAAAGCTGATAAATACAGCCCCGCTAGCAATACCGCCGGCCAAATTGCCAGAGTGTTTTTTATAGCGAAACCCGTTGATTAAAAAACCAACAAAGGGCGACAAAATTAAAATTGAAAGAAGAATCTCGTGACTCATCTATTATCCCTTCAGGTGCTCAAAAAATCGAATATTTACTTCTTTAAACCGCTTGAAAATCGAAACAACCAACGCAAGGCCCACAGCCGCTTCAGCCGCGGCAATTGTCATCACGAAAAACACCATGATGTTTCCTTCGAGTTTGCCTGAATATTTACTGAAGGCCACAAAGGTAAGGTTCACAGAGTTCAACATCAACTCAACCGACATCAAAAGAACTATAGCGTTTTTTCGCAAGAGAACGCCCGCAACACCCACTGAAAAAATCAGTGCTGATAAAACCAAATAATGAGTCAGTCCAACTTGAGTCACAAAATCAATGCTTGGCATGAGTGCCCCCTTTACTTCGAGAAAGTGCCACAGCACCCACCGCTACAACTAAAAGCAAAACCCCAAGGGCTTCGAATCCAAATAGATATTGAGAGAATAAAATTTTACCCAAAGCTTTTGTTTGATCTCCCTCGGCAGCAACAGCTGGTACCGTTGAAGTACCTGAAGACATTAAAATGGCGCCAACAATCAAACCTGAGAGCATTCCAACCACACCGATTTTAATCGCTCCAGAAACTTTGCCTTGCGTGAAGGCCTGCAGCTCATGCTTCAAATCAAACAGCATAAGGACCATTACAAAAAGGACCATCACCGCACCGGCATAAACAATGAGCTGAACTCCAGCGATGAAATACGCGTTGAGTGTTACAAAAAGGGCTGAAATACCAACCATCGTCATCACCAATGAAAGTGCCGAATAGACTGGGTTTGTCACCAGAACAACCGTTAGCGCCGCAGCCAAAGTAATGGCGGCTAGAATCCAAAATAAAACTGCATCTGCTGTCACAAAAATTCCTTTCTTTCTACGACCACAATCCACCGACGACACTCTTGGGCGCACAATTATGCATGGGCAAAATAAACTAAAAATGCTGTCAAAATCGTGTTTCCCAAAGCCCAAGGAAGCATTGTTTTCCACCCTAAATCCATCAATTGATCATATCTAAAGCGCGGCAAAGTCCATCGAACTTGCACAAAAATCCACAAGAAAACTGCAAACTTCACAAAGAAGCTTAAAAAATAAAGCGCACTCACTAAAGCGCTCGCCTTAGTTGCTGAAGGAGCAATAGTTGCGGCCCATGACTGAACTTCCGCAATAGAAACCCACGGAATTTGATATCCGCCAAAAAAGAATATTGTCATCAACGCACTCGCCACCATCATGTGACCGTACTCACCAATGAAAAACAGAAGCATTTTAAAGCCGCCGTACTCGACGTGAAAGCCAGCAACCAACTCAGCCTCACCCTCAGCCAAATCAAATGGTAGACGATTCGACTCAGCAAACGCAGCAGAAAAGAAAATGATCGCGCCGAGAGGCTGATAAAAAATACCCCAATTTGGCAGTCCCAAACCCAGCGAATGTCCAAACAAGCCGTAGCTTACTGTTCCCGCTTGCGCTGCAACCATTTCTGTCAAATTGAAAGTGCCGTACATCAGAATAACGCCAACAATTGAAAGGCCTAACGCCAACTCATAAGAAATAATCTGCGCAGAAGCACGTAAGGCCCCAAGCAAAGAATACTT
>CANCBY010000234.1 GCA_947374445.1 Pseudobdellovibrionaceae bacterium | reverse complement strand
TTCACGGTAAGTTTTTTGAACCTTGATGCTTTCTGCAATCGCAAAAGTCGATTGAACTTTGCGGACAGCATTGGCAAGCCCATCTTTGATTTCAAGGCCTCGGCGCTGCAATTGGCTGAGAGCAAGATCTCTTGTGACTTTTTTGTTGTATTCATCTTCGCTCTGACTGCCCGAACCGAAAGTGTACGACAAGCTGAGGCCGACATAGTATTTCGGGCGCGAGGTCCCTGTCATCTGTGCGAAGCTTGTTCCAGAGTCTTGGTCTAATCCTGTTTGATAATATTGAGCTACCAAGTTGAGATCTGGAAGTGTCGCCGAGCTTGAAGCGATTAATGCTGCATCAGCCGCTTCAACTGATTGGTGAAGAGCCTTCAGTGCGCGAAGCTTTTCGATCTCAATTGCAGGCAGTGTAGGGAGCGGAGGAATTTCTTGATCAATTTGAAATCGCACTTCAGTGCCGGGAGGAAGTGCAAGCAAAGTGACAAGATCATCCACAGCCGAAAGATAGTTGGTAGATTCTGATTTTACTTTTTGGAATCTTGTTTCGAGCTCCGCTTGAACTTGAGCGAATTCTCCTGGATTTGAATACCCGTACGAAGTTTTCTTTTTAACCGCTTCAACTAACTTTAGGTAGCGATCACGAGAATTTAAAGCCTCCTGAAAAGTTTCTTGCGCCACGTAGGCTTTCCAGAAAGAGCGAATTCCATCTAATACCAAGTTTTCAAGTTCATCGACACGGTTTTGCAAGCCGGCAGAATATGTTTTTTCAGCGGCTAAAACTTTGGCTCGATCAGCGCGGCCAAAAGAGTTTTTAAGTAGAGCTTGTTGGAGTGTTACGCCAAAGATGTCCTGAGTTTGCTGCGCCGGCACTGTCGAGGTTGAAGTCGATTGATATATCGAGTTTTGGCCCGTTCGTGTGTACGAGAGTCCTAGCAAGGTCCCTGTAGTTAAAGGTTTTGAGAGGCTCACGGTATTGGTCAGAGTGATGTCTTGATCATTTTGCGTGCGTGTAAAGTTTGCGACTTTGGAAAGCTGATAGCCGCTGCTTGCTGCCAAAGTGAAATCGTAGCCCGCAAGCACCTGCGCTTGAGCAAGACGTGTTTGTTCATACTTGTAATTCACTTCGTTAGATTTGCTGGAGCCCATCAAGATCCGCTCGGCTACGCTTTTTTGCGTGAGCTGAATGGCCGCCGGATTGAGTGGGGTCGCCTTGGGAGTTTGCGCGTGCGTGATGAGTGATGCAAATAATAGAGGGGCGCAGACGACCCAGAGATTTTTTTTACTCATTAAATTTACCATAAGATAGAAGCTCCAGCTTCGAAGTTAGAACTTTGAATGCGACTTTCTGAATCACCTAAATTTTGTCGTTGAATCCAGCTGAGCTCGCCTCGGACCGAGTCCATCAATTTTTGTTGGACTGAAAAACCGTAACCTAAATAATCAAGGCTGCGGTTGAGGTTGGTTTTTGTTGAGCTCGCTGATTGCAGCGAGGCCTGTGAGTAAGAAATGCGTCCGCCCTCAAAGAGAGCGCCAATGCTTGAAGATTTGATTTGATATCCGACCTGAGCTTGCGTTGCTAATAGGACCGAATTCAAAGTGGCGTCGTTGCTTCCGTTAGCCGTTTGCAGGTTTAAAGTTTGTCGTGCAAAACCAAAACGCAAAAGGCCCTGATAGTAAAACTCATGCGACATTGGAGTTGATGAAAGACCCAGATCAAAAACGGGCATCATCACTTTGCCAACCTGTCCGAGTTCGCTGGTTGTTCCGACAGGATTTGTGAACGAGCCTTCAGCGCCGAATCTTTGCAAGTGGGCTCCCGCCAGCCATTTCCAAGTTCGAAGACTTTTTGACTCGAAAGAATCTTTGAGGCGCAAAATACCCGCCGGGACATCACTGATGGCTGCCGTGGTGGGGGCCTGGATTTGGCCATTTTTAGGGGAGGGAGTTTGGGGCACTACTGCTTCTGACTCTACTATGGCTTTTTGATAGAGGTTGTCATTGGCCTTAGGCATCTCTTTTGGAGAGGTCGCTTTCTTACTTGTGGCGCCTGCTGAGAGTGCCGTCAGAAGTATTAGAATAGAAAACCGAGTGCCAACATTCAGCCGCTTGTGGAATGCAAATCCAAAAACCATAATACCCCCTCTGTGTGCTTTAGTTTTTAGGCCTGACCTCTCTTCGATGTCAAATCAATGTCCGCTCTTAAAAACAGGGGTGAAATCATTATTGGCTCTATCGAGTGTAAAAGTTATGAGGCAATAACAGGGCCTATTTTAAGATAGAATACGTAGGTTGACATTTTATCTCGCTACGGTCATTTTAACTAACATGAAAACTATAAAATCTTTGCTCCCATTGAAGTCTGTGGCTGTTGTTGTATTGGTGTCGGTGGCCGTTTTTTCGCGATTTATTCCGCATCTTCCAAACTTAACAGCTCTAGGGGGAGCAACGCTGCTTGCTGGTGCCACTTTGCGACCTCGTTGGCTGGCTTTTTTAGTGCCAATGCTAGCTCTTTTGATTTCTGACAGTGTTTTAGGTTTTTATCCCGGAATGATTTTTAGTTATTTGGCTTGGGCCTTGATTGTACTTGGAGCTGCTGAGCTTTCGCGGTCGTCTTTGGGTATGAGTTCATGGGCTGTGCGTTTTGCAGCCGCTTTTGCCGCGAGTTCTTGTTTTTTCATATTGAGCAATTTTGGTGTTTGGTATTTCGGCGGAATGTACTTGGCGACCCTGCAGGGACTTGTTGAGTGTTACGTTGTGGCTCTTCCATTTTTTGCCACTCAACTGTTGGGCGATTTGATTTTTACTGGCGTGTTATTTTTCTCATACGACCTAGTCGTCAAGATGACCGAGCAGCAAGAGGCTCGCGCGGCTCGCATTCAAAACTAGAGATTCTTTTAGGATTTAATTTTCTTCAGTTCTTTGTTCATGGCTCTCACTTTGAGGGCCTGTTTTTTTTTGTAAGCTTCAAATTTTTTGGTCAACCCATCAGAGTCTACCGCTAAAATTTGCACGGCAAGAAGACCGGCGTTGTAAGCATTGTCGACGGCCACTGTTGCAACAGGCACGCCCTTGGGCATTTGTACGACTGATAGCAAAGCATCCAAGCCTTTTAATTTTCCGAGCAAGACAGGCACGCCAATCACAGGCAGTGTTGTCATGGCAGCAACCATTCCTGGCAAGTGGGCTGCGCCTCCTGCTCCTGCGATAATCACAGAAAAGCCTTTTTCTTTGGCTGATTGAGCAAACGCCATCATTTTTCCTGGTGTGCGATGGGCCGATACAATTTCAATATGATATGTAATTTTGAATTCGGCCAGAGCTTCGGTGGCGGCCTTCATGACTTTAAGGTCGGTGGCACTCCCCATAATGATGGCTACTTTTTTGCGGGTTTTATTTTTTGAGCTGTTTTTTGAATTACTTTTTGCTGTGGTCATATCTTGAATCTCTTTCGCTCGGTGAGAAGTGTTTTGAGAATAGCTTTGGCATTGCTACCGATCAGGTTGAGGTGGCCCATTTTTCGGCCTTTTCGGCTTTCGCTTTTTCCGTACCAGTGAAGCTGAGACTTTAGCGGTTTAGCCGTTGCCAACTGAGCGCCTAAAAGATCAGCTGTTTTGGCGGAGTTGCCGGTGCCGATTAAATTGACCATGCCAAATGCAGGAGCAAGAATTTTAGGCGAAGTGATGGGGGCTCCCATTCCAGCCAGCAAATGTAGGGTGAACTGATCTTGCGACAAGCCATCTTGTGAGTAATGGCCGCTGTTATGAACTCGGGGAGCCAGCTCGTTCACCAAAAGCTCTTTGCCTGTATCAAACAGTTCGATGCCTAAGGCGCCGACGTAGCCCAGGGCTGCCATCATTTTTTTGATTTTCGCGGTCACTTTTTTTTGCTCAGGATGCTGAATGGGGCCAAGCACCCAATCGCAGCGACTGTCTACCTGATGGGACTCTATCAGAGGCAGTTCGGCAAACGAGCCATCAGAGCTGCGAACAATAACGAGGGCGCATTCGCGGCGAAAGC
>CANCBY010000233.1 GCA_947374445.1 Pseudobdellovibrionaceae bacterium | reverse complement strand
GGTTCAGATTTCTCAGTGGCAAAACGAACTGTAAATGAATTCCAGCGACTTGCTCATAGATAAAATCGAAAGCCGCATCCATCAGGTGGCCGGTTGGCAAGACTCAATACCGGTGGCCTTAGGCTCTTGGGCCAGAGGCGAGCTTTGTCTTAAGTCTGATTTAGACATTTTATTTTTAGGCTCTGAACAAAAGACAATAGAGATTGTTCAAGCTCTACAAAATGAGGGATACAAAGTAAGAGCCAGAGTGCCTGAAGATTTTTCTGATTGGACGGTGGGAGTCCAGGTCAAAGACACGCTCGCGCTATTGGTGTTCAAGGCGCTAACTCCTGAGGGCGAAATCGCGGCTCATATGCAGAGACAGCAAGTTCTAGCAAATTCAGCACTTTGCAAAAGGATATTTCGCGAAGTGCTGAAAGAACGCAAAGAGAGAAACCTTAAATTCGATTCGTTACATAATTTTTTAGAGCCCAATTTAAAGCTTGGACCGGGCGGACTGCGCGACATTGAGCAAGCTCTACAAATACTGCCTCTTGTTGATAAAAAAAATAGGCTTTCAGCAAAACACCCAGCCATAGTGGCTCTTCGTGAATCAAAAATCTTTCTACTACAAATTCGACAGAAGCTGCATGAGATGGGCTTTTTTGACCAGCTGATTGGAAGTGAGCAGAAAGAGCTTTCGGAGTTTTTCAAATTTTCTAGCCACAAAGAATTTATGAGGCAAGTTTCTAAAAATTTTTCGCGCGCCCATTTTTATTCGGGTTGGATTTTTGAGTACTTCAAGGCCAGTCAAAAACAGCGGGATTTTATCGAGTCGCAAAATCCAAAAACAGCACAAGATCTTATGGTGCTTTTCCGCGAAGACAGCTCATTGCTTATGCAAAGACTCGTTAGATCCAAAATGGATCAGATACACAACGAAAGTCTAAACGAGCCCATCACTGAAAAACAAAAAGGGCTCTTGCTTCGCGAAGCTATTTTGTTCCGCACAAAAGACAGCTTAACTCAGGCTATTTTTCAGTCGCGATGGATCTGTAAAATCAGTCCGCGCATCAAACCTTTGGTGGGCTACGTGCAACACGACCAGTATCATCGGTTAGCAGCCGAAGCCCATGTTTTGCAAGCCTGCAGAGAGCTCAAACGAATTTGGAAGTCCGAGCGTTTGCTAGGCGCGCTTTCTTGGGTGCATAAAAAACTCAGCGCTAAAGATTGGGAAATTTTGTCTTGGGTGGCATTTTATCATGACATCGCTAAGGGGCAAAAAGGCGACCACTCAGTGCTTGGGGCGCGAGCTGTTCGCGAAGATCTTGCAGAATTTGAAGTCAATCCAAGTCTTATCGAAAAAGTAGCCTTTTTAGTCGAGAATCATCTGCAACTTTCGATTGCTGCTTTTCGCAAGAACCCACAAGATCTAAAAACCTGGCAAGAATTCTATAGCCTAGGTTTTGATCTGCACAGAGTCTACTTGTTGGCGGTTTTCACAGCTGTTGATATTCGAGCCACCAATATAGAAGCTTGGAATCAATGGAAGGCCACTCTGCTCAGTGATGCCGTTAAGCGGTTTCAGGATCCTCAGTACTTGGATCTTTACTCGTTGACGCAAAAGCTGATGACCGAATTCTCAAGGGGCCTTAGTGACAAATTAGATCCGAGCGTGATTCAGTTTTTTTCAAGGTCAACAGTTGAAAAAGATCTCTTGTCATTTAGAAAACCTAAGGCGGGTGAGACTGTTAAGGTGACATCAGACAGTCTAAAAATTTTGCGAGATCGAAAGAAAAAGATTTGGCTCAGGATTCGGCGTAAGAAAGATGCTGTGGGTCTTTTTGAACGCTACGTCCGCGCCATTTTTCTTTCAGGAGCTTCAATCGAGCAGGCACTGATTCAAACTTTGCCTGAGGTCGGCGTCTACGATTTGTTTCAGCTGAAGTCTCATCTTTCATCCAATCAGCTTTTAAAAAGAATTCAAGCCGGCTTGCCAGATTCGGCGATTGGGCCATCTTCTTCTTCACTTCCACCAATTCAATTTAATAGAATTGAATTGGTTTCAGAAAGTGAAACTGAATTTATTTTAAGCTTTCAAGGTGTGGATCAGCGGGGACTTTTGTGGGCTATTGCTTCGGAGCTTCAGCTGAATGAAGTTTCGGTTATTTCTGCCCGTGTTCATACTTGGGGCCGACAAGTGGACGATCTAATTCACATTAAGCCGATAAAAGATATCGAAGCGATTTTGAACCGCTTAAGAAAAAAGTGGGTGGTGGACAGCGGCCAAGAAACTAAATAGATTATTTTTTTTCTGCAGGTTTGTCTTGTTTGAAGAGTGTCGCTTTGTTCTCAAGCTGAGTGCCTGAGTGGTTGCGCCAGTTCATATGGGGGTCGTTTTTCATGCGATTTTGCCAAGCATCCCATTTCTTTTTAGGATGAACATGAACAACATTGCCCTTTTCATCAAAAATTTTCGGATCTCGACCAAAAAGAAAATCACCAATTTTATTTAAAACAGACATATTTTATCCCTCAAACTCGATGGCGCAGCTAGAAATACAGCAAAACTGTATCAAAAAAGAGAGATGATGCAAACTAAGAACGTGGGTTTGCACACACGTCAATAATATCTAAGCCTTGGTTTTCGGTGAGGTGTTTTCCGTCTTTATAGTGGTTGAAGCAAGATTGTGCCGCTTTCTCGAAGGCCTCTTCGTAGCTAGTCGATTTTTGGTTGTACTCGTAGGTTTCTTTGCTCAGTTTGAATTTAAAAGTATAAAGCTTCTCCATGGGCGTGGTCGCAGCCCAAGCGTGAGCCGCCGTCGACGTAAGCGCCATTGCCAGTGTCATCAGGCTAGAAGTGAGAAATGTTTTCATAAGTTCTCCTCTGTTTTAAATGCAGGTTAAATGAGAAGTTTGTTAAAGCGCTCCTCGTTCTTGAACTCTTAAAGAGCAACAATGAGGCCGAGCGCTCATTATGCGAGCATGACTGTCTCATCTTGAAACGATATAAATATCTAATATTATTAATATTTTTCAATTTAAGGCCGACAATCATTCGGTGCAACGGCCAATACGCTACGGCTCTAGTGGAACTGACAACTTTGAGTTGTTAGTTGTCTAAAAAATAGTCACTTTTTTACTGAGTGAAGGCTTGGGCCCAAAGCCTAAAAAACAGGCGGTTTAGCGATACAGGACGCACTTTTTTTGCTATAAAGATCCTTATGAAAAATTCAGTTTTATCCTCTTTGCTTTTACTCGCCTTGATGGGCTCCATTTTTGCTAAAACAGCAGATGCAACTGCTCAATCAATCACCCTTAAAACAGTTCCATTGGTTTGGGTTTCTGAAATTGATGATGTTTTGAAAGTGACTGATAGTCTAGATCTTGCTGAGTCCACGACAAACAAGCAACTAACGGCCAATGTCTTTCGCGGGACGCCTGAGCTTTTTCAGCTGATGAAAGGCAACTACTCTCGCATGCCGGTAATTTATCTCTCGAACACTCTTGCTACTTTAATGCAGCCCTTGCACACAAAATTCATCTCCGACAACGGCTATCCTGAGGGGTTGTTGCTGCTCAAGCAAAACCAAAATGAAACCGACTATAAAATCAATCGCTTGCGTGAAATTGTTAAAAGCACGCAGCCTCGTGTGATGATTTTGCTTGGAAGCAATGGCGGCGGTGATCCACAGGTCTACGCTCAACTTAAAAAAGAATTCCCACAAATTGTGATGCTCAATTACATCCATCAAATTTATTCAATTAAATCGACAACTCTTCCAGGACAGCCATTGCTTGCCGGGCAGATGGGATATGTGACCCCGATTGAGATCGCGATTGATTTGGCTGCAAAGCGATTGATCTCGATTCAGCAAGCTCAGGAACTCATTGATTTGCTGGTTCCAAAAATTTTGCAAGTGGCTTCAATGGAAGATGAGCAGGGGCGCAAAGGAGAACTCTCTTTTCCGCGATGGCAGGACTGCCGTGACTTTAAATGGCCCCCTGGAATCGATGCGATGTTTCCGGATATTCAACGGGATTCGCTGTTGAATGCCTTAAAGGCGCGCATTGCTATTCGTTGCGCGAAACCTGGTTTTGGCAGTTGAGATATTCTAAGATCTTAATTCGATGTT
>CANCBY010000232.1 GCA_947374445.1 Pseudobdellovibrionaceae bacterium | reverse complement strand
TCGTCTCAGCAGCGATCAAAATACAAAGCGGGATTGGGAAAGATGATTCTCGCTGAGTCGTGGTTGGCTCAATGGGCACATCGTTTTGTGAGTTTGCAAGATATTCCACCAGCTCAGTCTTTGCGCGAGGGTAAGCCACTTCCACTAAGCAGAAGCATTTGCCTGCGAAAAGTTAAACCCGTTAAAGAGCGGCTATCGCAGCTCCAAAATGAAAGTTTGTTTTCGCTTTGGAGTGATGTTGAATTAGAAGATATTGCTTTTAAAGATCGAAAAACGCCCTCTGGAGTTTTAGTCCGCAAAGAAACCAGCGAAGTTGTATTGTGTTCAAATTTAGTTTGGGCTTTGGGGTCAGCTGAGACAAAATTTATTTCTGATCATTTGTCAGAGCGCGTGTTTAAATCAGAAAGTAAAGAATTTCATAAAGTTTGGATGCGTTGGCAGGTTCAAATTGATGCGATTGACCTGCCCAGCTATTTTGTGATTCTGGATGATCCGGATCTTCCTTGGGAGCATCAAAATTTTTTGGTTTTTTCAAAAGATTTGAATCAAGGGAACTTGTTCTCTTGCTGGATGCTTTTGCCTGCGGCTCAGCGTTTTAATCGAGGGTATTTAGAACAAGAAAGTACAGATTTATTGCAATTTTTGTCGGCAAGATTTCCGTCAGGCAAGGTAGGAATTAAACAGCAACCTCTTGAAAGTTCGGCAACCACTCGTGAAATGGGGGCTGCTCTGTTTGGACTTTACTGCGAGGGTGACTATCAGCGCTCCGTGAGCCCTAAGTGGAGTCATTTTTATCAATTGGCCTCTGAAAGTCAGGTTCAGCAAGGGCCCAATGGCAATCTTGAAAAAGAGCTAGAAATATTCAATGGCATTAGTCAGTGGTGGAAAAAAGAACTTGAAGTGATTGCTAAACGAGAAGCAAGGAAGAAAAACCGTGATTGATAGATATACTAGACCCGAGATGGGCGCATTGTGGGACATTGAAAACAGATTCGCCAAAATGCTCGAGGTTGAGATTGCGGTGGCGCAAGTTCAAGCACAATTAAAGATTATTCCCCGCAAAGCTGCTATTGAAATTGCGTCAAAAGGTCGATTTGCAGTTAAAAGAATACAAGAGCTTGAGGCCTCGACCAAACATGATGTGATCGCATTTGTTTCGAACGTCGCAGAAAATGTGGGCGAGTCAGGCAGGTTCGTGCACTTTGGGCTCACCAGCTCCGATGTTTTGGATACTGCATTTAGCCTTCAGGTTTATGATGCGGGACAGGTTTTGATGAGAGGCATTGATCTTCTTGAGAAGTCGCTCAAGAACTTGTCACGCAAGCATGCTACAACGCTTTGTGCTGGTCGAACGCACGGCATGTTTGCAGAGGTTACTACTTTTGGTTTGAAGCTTGCAGGATTTGCGATGGAGTTGAAGCGAAATCGCTCGCGCGTTTTAAAGGCATTGGATCAAATGAAAATTTGCAAGCTCAGTGGTGCTGTTGGAACCTATTCCTCGCAGACTCCTCAAGTTGAGTTGCTAGTTGCAAAAAAACTAAAATTACAAATCGAGACCGTAGCAACTCAGGTTGTTCCTCGTGACAGACACGCTGAGATGATTACTAGCCTTGCTATTCTAGGTGGTGGTCTTGAACGGCTTGCTGTAGAGCTTCGCCATCTTCAGCGCAGTGAAGTGGCGGAGGTGACTGAAGGGTTTTCTCGTGGGCAAAAAGGCTCTTCAGCAATGCCGCATAAAAAAAATCCGATCAGCGCAGAGAACATTACTGGCATTGCGCGCTTGCTTCGTAGTTACGCGGCGGCCTCGCTCGAAGACATTGCTTTGTGGCATGAGCGGGATATCAGTCACTCATCTGTTGAGCGGGTGATTTTTCCGGATGCTTTTATCTTGGCAGACTATGCTGTGCACAGGATGGCGATTCTAATTGATGGGCTTGAAGTTCACAAACGTCGCATGGAAGCCAATATGGATCTTTCGCAAGGTCAGTTATTTAGTTCACAGGTTTTGTTGGCCTTAGTTGAAAAGGGTCTTGATCGCGAATTGGCTTATTATCATGTGCAAAGGCTTTGTCATGCTATGGGGCCAGGCGAGCATCTGAAAACTCAAATATTAAAAGACCCAGAACTTAAGCGCTTGCTAAAGCCTAAGGAAGTACAAAATATTTTTTCAGGACTGAAACAAAAAAATCAAATTCAAAAGTTGATCGACCGGGTTTTGTAAACTGAAGCAAAGACAATGACCTAAGCAGGAGAAAACATGAGCCAGTCTACTAAAGATTCTTCAGAAAAATGGGTGGTCTCTGAGCTTATCTACGAAGGAAAAGCTAAAAAGATTTTTAGCTTGCAAGGACACGACGATATTGTGCTTGTTGAGTTTAAAGACAGCCTAACTGCTTTCAACGCACTTAAAAAAGGTGAGTTTGAAAACAAAGGAAAGGTCAATCGAGAGATCACTTCATTGCTTTTCGGCTATTTAACTAAAGGTCACGTGGCGACTCATTGGATCGAAGATTTTGGCGCGCTATCAGTGATTGCGAAAAAACTTAAAATTATCCCTCTAGAAGTAGTTGTGCGAAATGTATTAGCTGGCAGCACCGCAAAAAAATTAGGTTTAGCTGAAGGGACTCCGTTAAAGAAGCCACTTGTTGAGTTTTATTATAAAGATGATGCTCTTGCAGATCCTTTTTTAAGTGATGATCAGGCATTAATGATGAATGCGGCCACCACCGAAGAGCTGCAGCTGTTAAAGACAGAGGCGCTTAAAATCAATTCTCTATTGATTTCTTTGTTTGCCAAAATTAATTTGGACTTGATCGATTTTAAAGTCGAGTTTGGCAAGGATTCGTTTGGGAAAATATTTTTAGCAGACGAGATTACGCCTGATTGTTGTCGCTTGTGGGATAAAACCACTTCAGAAAAAATGGACAAGGATCGTTTTCGTAGAGACTTGGGTCTTATTAAAGAGAGTTATGAAGAAGTTTTAAATCGACTAAAAAAAGTTCTTATCTAAAGGAGGTCTTGTGAAGTTTGGTGTCAAAGTTATGCCTCGAGAAGTGATACTCGATACTCAAGGGAGAGCTGTAGAGCAGACACTGAAGACCCTGAATACGCCTGTGACTTCTTGCCGTGTTGGAAAGTTTATTGAAATTGAAGTTGCAGATCAGGGCGGGGAATCTGCTCAGCTAGCAATGGTTCACGAAATTGCAAAATCTGTGTTACATAATCCTTTGATTGAAAACTACGAAATAATCAAGCTATGACTGTAAGTTCAAATAAAACGACAAGAGTAGGTATTGTTCGTTTCCCAGGGACAAACTGCGATCGCGATGTGGCTCAGTTTGTTGAAGCAAAGCTCAGTCAGCCGGTTTACCTTTGGCATTTAGATCAGTTTGACACTAAGGATTTTGATTCTTTGATTGTTCCTGGTGGATTTTCGTATGGAGATTATTTGCGTTCAGGAGCCTTGTCCGCGCGAAGCCCGGTGATGAAATCAGTGCGCGAATTTGCTCAGCGAGGTGGTCCGATTTTGGGGATCTGCAATGGCTTTCAAATTTTAACAGAGGCCGGTCTTTTACCAGGGGCTTTGGTGCAAAACCGAAGTCTTAACTTTATAGATGAGTGGTCCGTTTTAAAAATTGAAAATCAATCCTCTTCTTGGGGTGGAGAAAAAATTAAAAAAGGCTCGCAGATTCGGCTTCCAATCGCTCACGGCGACGGGCGATTTTATGCTCCTGCAGATCTGCTCAAAAAAATCGAAGATCAGGGGCAGGTCTGGATGCGATACACAGAAAATCCTAACGGCTCACTTTCGGATATTGCAGGAGTGCTAAGCTCCGACAAAAAAATTGCGGGATTAATGCCACATCCAGAGCGGGCTCTATTTGAGTGGATGGGTGGAACTGATGGATGGGAATTTATCGCATGAGTGATTTAAAGACTGATTTATCAAAAAAAATGCAGCACTATCGCATCTCAAAGGCCGAATATGAATTGATCGGTGGTCTTTTGGGACGCCCGCCAGAGGGTATTGAGTGGGCTTTGTTTTCTGCGCTTTGGAGCGAGCATTGCAGCTATAAATCCTCTAAAGTCCATCTGAAAAAATTTGCTAAAACCATCAACAG
>CANCBY010000231.1 GCA_947374445.1 Pseudobdellovibrionaceae bacterium | reverse complement strand
TTGAAACCTCAGAAGCACTCTTAAAAGCAAATGGTTGGACCGAACCTCAGCTCACAGAGATCTACAGCTACCGCATTCGAGCCTTTGAAAATCAAAATGATTTTCTTTCCGCATTGTCAGCGCTTTCGCAGGGGCAAGGTCAGCCTTTGCTAGCAAAGCAATTTGAGGGCTATAAAATTCGTTCTCTTGAAATCATTCAGTCTCGTCTAACAAATGAAGAGCTCGAAAGAGTTACGGCTTCAAACGATGGCGCAGCACTAAGGGCTTCGGCCCTTTTTCGGCTCGGAGAGCTCAGCGTTGATGATCACAAACTAGACCAAGCGCGAAATTATTTTGGCCGCGTGGTAAATACAGCTCCTGGATCTGATGAGGCAAGAAAGTCTCAAGAGATGCTTTCGCAACTTGATGCCGTCAGAAAAGTAGAACCGAAAACAATTGGTATTGTCTTACCTATGACCGGCAAATACGCCGCTATTTCTCAAAAGACTTTGCGTGCTGCTCAAATGGGCTTAGGTCTTTATGGCTCGAACACAAGCTCATTCAAACTCGCTGTTGTGGATAGCGAAGGCAGCTCAGACAACGCCCGTCGCGGCGTTGAAAAATTGGTAAAAGAAGATAATGTTATCGCAGTTATTGGCAGTGTTCTTAGCAAAACAGCTCCGGCTGTTGCTGCAAAAACAAGTGAGCTTGGTGTTCCAAGCCTCGCTCTCTCACAAAAAGCTGGCGTCACAGAACTTGGCAACTCAGTCTTCAGAAATTCACTAACAAGCGAAATGCAGGTGCGATATTTGGCAAAAACTGCAGTTGAAGAGATGGGCTTAAAAAAGTTTGCGATATTGGCACCGAATGATCAATACGGAGTGGAGTTTTCAAACATATTTTGGGACGAAGTCTTGGCCCGAGGTGGACAAATTACTTCCGCGCAAATCTATTCACCTAAAGAAACTGATTTTCGCGATGTTGTTCAACGTTTGGTTGGCACCTACTACATCGAGGCTCGGGCTGATGAGTACAAACTTCGCCTTAAGGAGTGGGCCGATGCTCAAACCAAGCATTCGGCACGCAACGCTCCTCCGGACGATCTTCTGCCACCTATCGCTGACTTTGATGCTGTTTTTATTCCGGACTCTGCAAAAGCCATGGGACAAATTTCAGCCATGCTTGCTTACAACAATGTTAAAGGTGTGCGCTTACTAGGAACTAACTTGTGGAATATTACTGGCATCGCAAAACGCGCAGGCAATTCAGCAAGCAGCCTGCTATTTGTAGATAGCTACGTTTCTACCGATCCTGCTTTTTCAAACTCTTATTTTGTAAAAGAATACCGAGCTCAATTTAACGAAGATCCAGGGATTTTTGAACTCCAGGCCTACGACTCTGCTTTGATTTTAAGACAATTGATTTCTCAGGGAGCAACCAGCCGCGACTCTTTATCTCGAGCGCTACTTCAGCTAAAAGATTTTCCGGGGAGCTTAGGGCCTCTGACGATTTCTGCTGAAAGAGAAATTCAGAGACCCCTTGTATCGTTAGTTGTAGAAAATGGAAACATTGTTCCTTATTCAAAAGCCAACAGATCTAAATAATTTTTAGTGGCCTTTAGCGAAGGCTTTCATTTCAAGTGTCACTGTGCGCCCTGTAGAAGCATCGACTTCAACCTGTTTTACAAATCCAAACGCAACAGCCGCAACGTGAATTTCTCCAGTGGGTTTGCCTTGATCGTCAGCCTGTTGGATAATGCAAGTTGGAACAGTTTGTGCGTTTGTCTCGCTAGTGATTGTGAACTGCGAGGACTTTCCACCATAAGCCGCGCAATTTGAAAGCACGCTTTGAATTGTTGTTTCGCTCAAAAAACCTTTAGGCTGTTCGACTGATTCGCGAACTTGCGCCGGCTCGTCTTCCATAGTTACAACTGTTCGCATTTTATAATTGCCTGTAGAATCTTGGCTCAACAATGAGATTTCAAATTGGCCTAACATGTAAGCACCGTTTTGCTCCATTTTAAGATTAAATAATGCAAAATCACCAACCGCTGGTGTCGCGAATGCCAAGCTAGAAGCCAGTAACAACGAAAGAGACAAAATTAGTTTCATAAACCCTCCTCAAGGTTAAAACAGAACTCTACAGACCACCTAGACCAAGTTTCAAGACATTAGCACTTAAACGCGGCAGCATTTGAGCTCGTATCTCAGAATTGCTTCTATAAAAAAGATTGATGGACTGTTTTTAACCACAAATGACAAACCGCAGGTCTATTGGCCAACTGAGTCGCATTGCGCAGAGGGGGCAAAATGCCAATCTTAACTAGGACTTTATCCACAATCCAAACCAAGGAATTAATTACAGAGTGCAAAAGAAGACTTCTGAGACTCAAAGAAGACACGCTCAATAGGGTGCGCTCGGCACACAATGAACTCACTTCGATCGATAAAATGAGTGGAGATGAAATTGATCAAGCCGTTGCTCAGCTCACTGAAAATACTTTTCTTGTAAACCAAGAGCGCCTTCGACATCTCTTGTTTGAAGTTGAGAGTGCACTCGCACGCATTGAAACAAATCAATTCGGAGTCTGCGAAGAAACTCAAGAACCCATTGAATCAGAACGTTTGCTTGCAATCCCATACACAAGACTCAGCATTGAGGGCGCAGAACTTCGCGAAGCAATGACTAGAAAATACGCTCGCTACTAAAGTTTTCCACAACACTTTCTGAGACAGAATCTGTTGTGGAAAACTCGAGTGCCTGGCGTTATTTTTTAAGCTTAACTTTTGTGCATTGGCGTTTTTTTGATGACATGAGTTCAGAACAATTTAGAAAGGCCTACAGTTAAAGAATCAGTTACGATCATCGGAGGGGAATTGATGAACGCGACAAACTTAAGATTTTTTAAGGCCTTCCTTCTGAATGAAAAAAGTTCGATTCTCAACAAGTCGAATGAGTTTCGCTCAGAACAGTCCTCTGAAAAAACACCGATTTCTGACGAAGCTGAATTAGCTTCTAAAGATCTCTCAATGAATCTCTCAATCCATCTTCATGAGCGAGACCGCTCACAGTTGATGATGATTGAGCGTGCCCTCGGAAAAATTTCTGATGGCTCTTATGGCCAATGCGAATCTTGCGATGCCGAGATCGGCGACAAGCGCCTCAAAGCCCGACCTTTTGCAGTCCTTTGTATTGATTGCATGGAAGAACAAGAAGGCCGTAATTCTTATTTGAACTAATTTCTATCCCACCAAAGGTGGGATTCCAGACCTTCATCTCATGGACTCGAGCCTTTCTGACATGGATGTCAGTCTAATTCTTATAAATCATTCAAGATTCTGGTTAAGCGAACATCAATCTCAACCGAACAATTACTCGCACAAGCACTAACTTAACCGCCAGCAGAGCGGAGGAGCTGTATGAGTTTTGATGATAAGGTTCTTGAGATCCCAGCAACACTGCCAATGCTTCCTGTCCGAGATATCGTGGTATTTCCTTACATGATTCTACCTTTGTTTGTAGGTCGTGAGGCTTCTATCCGTTCCGTCGAAGAAGCACTTTCAAAGAATCGTCTTATCTTCTTGGCCTCACAAAAAGAGATCACTGAAGAAAATCCAACTCCCGATACAATTTATACAACGGGAACAATTGCGATGATCATGAGAATGCGCAAGCTCTCTGATGGCCGCGTAAAAATCCTTATTCAAGGTGTGGCTAAAGGCCGAATCAAAAACTACACAAAGACAGAGCCTTGCTTTGAAGTTGGAGTAGAAAAAATCGAAGAGACACCTACACAGTCTCCATCGATTGAGTTTGAAGCCATGATTCGCACCGCAAAAGAGCACATCGAAAAAATCATTGCTCTCGGCAGAGTTCTTTCACCAGATATATTGTTGGTTCTTGATGATGTCCAAGATCCAGGTCGTTTAGCTGATTTAATAGCTAGCAACCTAGGTGTTAAAGTTCAAGATGCACAAAAAGTTCTTGAAACTTCAGAGCCTAAAGAGCGACTTAAATTAGTAAATGAAATTCTTGCAAACGAACTTGAAGTTCTACAGATGCAAGCAAAAATCAGAACAACAGCAAAAGACGAAATGTCTAAATCTCAACGCGAGTATTTTTTGCGCGAACAAATGCGTGCCATCAAAAATGAACTCGGCGAAGCTGATTCAAAATCAGAAGA
>CANCBY010000230.1 GCA_947374445.1 Pseudobdellovibrionaceae bacterium | reverse complement strand
GGACTTTCTGGTGGATTTTCTTGGGGTGGAGACATCGGTAAATCAAAAGACAAATCCAAATCAACATCAGGCTCCGTATCGACAGGGCAGTCTTTGGTAGCAACTGCTGAAACCTACGAAATAGGCGTTGAAACTAAAAAATGTCTTCTTTTTTCAGCTTCTGCCAAATACAAATCTCAAATGTCAAAAGACGGTAAAACCGAAGGGTTTATCGTCTGCGCCAAAGGGACTGAGAAGAAAAATATCCGTGAGACATACTACATAGTTGATCAACCGATCAGCTCGACTTTTACACGCGATGGCGACGCTGCTGGAGCTTCTCGCTGGAGAATGAGACTCCGCGGAGTTAGCAACTTCAATATTTTTAACAAAGTTATTTCAAACCCCAATATTGTAATGAATTTTCAGAAGTTCTCAGAGGATCCTAAACTAGACCAACTAACGACTTCATTTAAAATCTACCAGGACTACCCTGGTGTCGTTAGCGCAGATGAGAACCAAAAAACTTTTTGGTGGGAACAGTATTTATAGTTCGCAAGCTCAAGAGCTCTCTTTGAGAGCTCTTGTCTCACGCTGAGACACTCAAGCTTCTCTTTTTAATTTCCGATAGTCCTCGTGGTACCAAATGCACCACGAGGATTTTTTTTAATGAACACCTTCTTAGAATCTGCACTTAAAGCCATAGGCAAAATATTTTGGTCTATCTTCTTGTACGCCTTTAGCTCGATATTTTTTATGGTTCTCGTCATGTCCTTTATGAGCGGAAAATTCCCTCCTCCAATAAAAGAGATTTGGGGACAACTGCAAGATGCCAAAAAGAACTTCGCTAAAGTCATGGAGATGCAAAAAAGATTAACTTCTGGTGCTAACGGAAAATCCCTGATCCCGGACCTAAACTCCCCGACTCCCTCCACTGAAACTGGGGGGGGCGGATCTAACCTTGGTGAACTTGCAAAACTTGATGGGCTTTCTAAAATGAAAGATCACAACCGCGAGCTTGAAGAAGCCTTTGCAGCTGGCGGAAATGAAGCGACAACACAATTTGTTGTCAATCATAGCGCGTCAGGAACAACTCCGGCCCAAGATTTTCAGCGCATGCGATTTGAGATTGATGTTTTGAAGTCGCAGCTTGCTCAAGCTCGTCAAGATATCGAGTCTCTAAAGCAGATGCTTCCTCAGCCAAAGCCGCAAATGGCCGTACAACAGCAAGCCCCACAACAGATGATTGCCAAAACTGCAACAACCGTCCAGCAACAGCCTCAGCAAAGAACCAACTATCCTACGAATGGTGCCACGCCCGTTGCAAGCCCCACACCCAATCAATATCAAGCACCTGTTAAGTCTGTAACCACACAATCCGCTCTCATAAAAAAATAGGAGTTTCAATGAACACAATAATTTCAAAGCACGGAAAGTTTTTAATTCTTAACTCGACTCTAGTCTTAACTCTTCTGCATGCCGGCCACACCTTTGCACAAGAAAAAATCGATCCGCTGAAAGAAACCCAAAAGGTTCTTACCGATAAAACAAAACGGGATGCCGCAATAAAACAAGAAGGCAGCAAAGCTCAAGCCGTTGATCAGTATGCAGAAAAAATTGCTGGCCCCCAGGGCAAAGAAGAAATGTACGGTCTCAGCGCTGATCTTATGGCTGTCATTGAAAAAGAATCTGGCGGAGACCCAGATAAAATGATGAAAATTTTAGAAGAAGCTCAGAAGAATCCAGAAGCTTTTTACAACCGCTTTTCTCCAGAGCAAAAAGCAAAACTCAAAGCTATTGCCGAAAAAGCTCCTAAGCCGAGTAAGCCTTAAGAGTGTATAGATTTACTCAACATTAAAAAGGATCGAGGAAAATTATGGTCGAAGGCCACCGCAAAGAAACCAGCAGCGAAACCCAAGGCGGAAAATACGTCACAGAACTCAAGGCTGGAGAGCATACTTTTATCTGTGATATTCGCCCCAAAATTGGCGGAACTGATTTGGCACCTGACCCGCACGAACTTCTCGAGTCTGCGCTTGCAGCCTGCACGATCATTACGGTTCAGCTTTACGCGGATCGCAAAGGGTGGCCGTTAATTTCAACGCATGTCAAAGTCATCATCGACAAAGAAGGCAAAGAGTCCCACATTCAGCGTGAAATTTCTTTTAAAGGCCCAGAGCTTACAGTTGAACAACGGGCTCAACTTTTAGTAATTGCTGATAAATGTCCCATCCATAAAATCTTGATGAGTCAGATGCAAATATCAACTGTTGTAGTTGATTGATTTTAAAATCTTTTATTAAAGAGCTGCCTCGAGCGCTAAAAGTTCAGATTTTATTTTAAGTCCACCGACATATCCGCCCAGGGTGCCATCGGAAGCAATCACGCGATGGCAAGGAACCACGATGCAAAGTGGATTTTTGCCATTGGCCGAACCTACCGCCCGCACTGCTTTAGGATTATTTATTAGCTCAGCAATATTTTTATAAGAAGTTGTTTTACCATAGGGGATCTTTGATAATTGCCTCCACACAGAATTTTCAAAATCGGTTCCTTCTAAATCAAAAATCAAATCAAAGCTTCTTCTCTTTCCTAAAAAATATTCAGACAACTGCGCAATCGCATTTTTGATATGTCGACAAGCCATCGCATGAGAAATAGAAGCTTCATCCAACGCAGTGACCAATGGAACAGCCTGCTGGCTCCAATGAACGCCACGAAGCCCTTTAGGACTCGCAATAATATAAAGATCACCTATCTCAAACTTCTGACAAAACTGCACTGCTTGCATAGACTCCTCCCCGCCTTCACTTTGCATCTGGTTCAGGAATTGATTGATGGACAAAATACATTAGTACCGCAGAAACCAAAGCTGTGCCCACCAAAATGAATCCAAGAATATCAAAATGCTCTATGGCGCCCGTTGCCGATGCTGTGACCACAAGACCGGCCACAGCAGACCCAAGGCCTCCAGCAATTTGTTGTATTGATGAGCCCACTGCCATAAAAGATCCACGGCTAGCAGGATCTGGAATAGCAGACATCAATGCCTGAGCCGGAATCATTCGCGAAAAAATTCCCACGAACATGAGAGCATTGACAGCGATCACTCCCCACAGTGGAGTCACGCCGAGATGCGTGTATATGACGACCATCAACATACTCATGCTAGTACCAAAAAGAAAAACTCGATACTTTCCGAAAGTGTCGCTGAGCTTTCCAACCAATGGTCCCACAAAAATTGCAGCAAAACCGGTCACCATATATATCAAAGGAATTTTTTCCATATCGATGCCCAGATTATGAACTGTAAAAGCGCTTCCAAATGGCATCAACATAAATCCACCAAGACTGAGAAGCCCGGTGACCGCAAAAGACAATAAATATCTTGGATTAGTTATTGTTTCTTTCAGATGATGCAATGAACTCTTATCGGTCCGTAACTTCAGATGCGTATCAATAGGCTTCAGTTTGAGCACAATCAAAAAGCCTACACCAATAGCAAAAGCAACAATCATCAAGAAAGGCGAATGCCAGCCCCAAAGATTTGAAATGTAGAGGCCAACCGGGAGTCCTAAAATTTGACTGGCTGCAAATGCCGTCTGCAAAATACCCATCACTCGTCCACGCATTTGAAATGAAAATAAATCGGTCGTAATAGCAAGAACTGTCGCGCCAATCATTCCCGCAAAAATACCCGTCACGACTCTTGCTGCAAGCAAAGTATGAAAGGTAGGCGCCAGACCGCAAAAAAGAGTGCCAATAACAAAGCCGCTGTAAAAAAATAGCAGCGTCTTTTTTCGATCAAAGCGATCAACAAAGCCAGCGGACAGAATTCCTGATATCCCTGCGCTAAAAGCATAGGCCGAAACAACAAGACCAAACTGCGAAGGTGTGATTTTAAGTGCAGGCATTAAAATCGCCCCTAGTGGCGACATGATCATAAAATCTAAAATGATTGTGAATTGCAAAAAACCTAATACGGCAATAACAAACTTCTGATAGCCCGTGAAGTTCAAGCTAGGTTTTTGGTTTTCTGCCGTGTTCATTTTATTCTCCATTTTTATCACTCAAATACATCACTAGAAAGAAGCATTGTATGCTTAATAATATCCTTGTGCCAACTCGCAATAAACTCAGTAAATTTGGCCTTATCTTTTCTGTACAAGTAGCGGATCGCATCTTCAAAATTT
>CANCBY010000229.1 GCA_947374445.1 Pseudobdellovibrionaceae bacterium | reverse complement strand
ACTTAGACTCTGTGATTGTACCCATCGGTGGTGGCGGACTTATCAGCGGAATTGCAACGGCAATCAAGGCGATCAATCCGCGCTGCCGGGTTATCGGTGTGCAATCGCAACAAGCTCCAGGCATGGAGATGCTTTTTAATCATAAAGTTGCAGGCGCGCCTCTAGGCCGGATTTCAACAATTGCCGACGGGATCGCCATCAAGCGGCCGAGCGCTCTTATGTATGAGTCTTTTATTTCACGCTTAGTCGATGAAGTGGTCACAGTCAGTGATGACGAAATTGCCGAGGCGATTGTGTTTTGTCTTGAAAAAGCCAAGACTGTTCTTGAAGGTTCTGGTGCTGCGGGAGTGGCGGCGCTCATGAACCGCAAACTCAACTTAGGTAAAAAAACCTGTGTGCTTTTGTGCGGTGGAAATATCGATTTAAATATTATTTCTAAAGTGATCGAAAAAGGTCAAATCCGCAAAGGCCGCTTGGTAGAGCTCTCTGTGATCGTCGATGATTTGCCTGGAAATCTCTCGAGACTGACTCAGATCATCGCTGCAGAGCGAGCCAACATCATGGAAGTTCATCACGACCGCGTGAGCGAGGGTCTTTATTTGCGCGAGACTAAGATTGATTTTGTGCTCGAAACCACTAGTGCCGAGCATGTGCAAAGAATCCGTGAGGCTTTAATGAAGTCCGGAGCAAAAATTCAGTAGCTGTGCCAAGAGCGGAGATTCATGTCTGATGTGCCTGATTTAAAAAATCAAAAACTTATCGAAACAACTCTTTCAACAGAAGAAGTTTTCAAAGGGCAATTCTTAAAAGTGCAACGTGATCAAGTGGCGCTATCAACAGGTGCGCAGTCCGTGCGTGAGTACATCACTCATCCTGGGGCTTCGATGGTAATTCCGGTTCTTGCCGATGGCAGAGTCTTGATGATTCATCAATTTCGCTATCCTTTGAAAAAAGTTTTTATCGAGTTCCCTGCTGGGAAAATCGATATTGGCGAAAACACGCTACAGACAGCTCACCGTGAACTCAAAGAAGAGACGGGCTGCACCGCCCAGCAGATGGCTTGGTTGACGACGATTCATCCGGTGATTGGCTATTCGGATGAGAGGATCGAAATTTATCTCGCTCAAGATATTACTCGAGGACAGCAGAAGCTGGATGCAGGGGAGCTAGTTGAGCTTCAGGCTTACACTCTTGAGGAGTTGTTGGGGCTCGTTCGTGGGAATCAGATCACCGATGTAAAAACTCAGATTGGAATTTTTTGGTTGCATCAAATTAGATCTGGGGCTTGGAAGGCGGAGTAGATTTAAAAGTTCAATCGCGTCCAAAGACACATTGAAATCAAAAGTTCCCAAAGCTTACGAATGGCTAGTCAAAAAATTCAAAAGCGATCTTAAGCTTAAAGAAGGATGCAGCAATGGAAAAAAGTAAGATCTTCATTTTGATCGGCTTTACGGTATTTATTCAGGCTTGCTCGTCTGTATATATTACTTCTGATAACAGTAAAAATTTAGGCCCATTTGAATCCGTGAAGCTTGCCCTATTTGCGGTTTTTTCGATAGTATTTATCCGGTGTCAAAGCCGAAAAAATACGGTAAAATTCGGTGTTGGAGCCGAACTCTACCGTAAAGAATTTTTAGGATGATTGGGTGTCTTGTTGCTTTGCTGCCTAAGATTAATTGTGTCTCATATTAGTAATCTTAATACTCGACTGAAACGCCCAATGCCAGTAGCAAGGTGATTGCCTGAGGAAGACTGAACTTAGCGCCCTTTAGTTTCGTAAAAGCAGGGTCTATATAATAGTCTTTGGCAGACCTAAAATCAGCTTTTGTTAAATCGGCCCTAGCAAAAGAAGCACTCGACAAAATGGATTCAGAAAAATTTGATTCAGCCAATTGAGCGTCCGAAAAATCGACCTCTTTAAGCGAGCAATTGATAAATTTAATTCGCTTTAGCTTTAGGTTTTGAAAGACAGATAAATCAAGTTTGCAGTCGCTAAAATTACAACTTTCAAATCTGTTCAGACTGGCCCAGTTTAGACCTGTGAGTTTGCAGCCGGTAAATTCAACATCACGAAAACTAGAGCCAACAAGAACAAGCCCTGCGAGACTGCAATTGTTCAGATTACAATTCATAAAAGTGCTTCGCTTTAAGTTGATGTCCGCAAAATTAATTCCGTCGAATTCGCAGCCATCGAACTCTTCTGGGAAAGCATTTAAAAGATCATTAAAATTGCTGCTATTAAAAGTTGAGTCTTGAATCATGGCTTTAAACTATGCCTTCTGATAGATTTATTTCTGATAAAAAATAGTATTGCCACCAATTTCTGAACTAAGCGGCCGTTGGTTTGAAAGGTAAACTTCTGCATCGCCAAAGAAATCAGCGTAAATATCAACTGTAAAAGTTTGATGCAAATACACTCCATTAGTGAATTGATTCATGTCTTCAGTCTTTGATAGAAAGGGTTTATCTGTACCATCAGATTTTGCCATTACTATGCCTGTAATTTTCCCCGGAGGAAAGTTACTAACGTCAAAGGTAGTAACTAAGCATCGTCCAATTTGACAGGACGCCTCCTCGCCAAATTGGGCCAAGACACTTTTTAGTTTTTTTCCATCATTATCAAAAAATTCAATTTCAGGAACAATATATCCATTCTTGAGATATCCAATAACGTGATTTTTTGCCGAAAAAACAAGGTACTTTTCACTTTCATTCTTTTTTTCAAAAGAAAATTTATTGAATGGGGCTAAGCTATTCGATGCTTTAACTAGCGGACTATTTTTAGAAAAAGAAATTTTTGATTTCTCCGGCGTCACTTGAATAGATGAACCTGATTTTTTTGCTTCCAAAGTGGTGTTATACGCAGAAGATTCTTGCTCTTTAATGATTGCATAGTTTTTACTGGGCATTGCAGAGCAAGCAAAGAGTATAGGAGTTATAATAAAGATAAAAATTAATCGCATAGATACTATCTCTCACTTTTTTGAATGAATTGAATCTTTGAAAGAATAAATATTACTTCGAAAAAGATCAACAAACCAAATTTTTTTAAAAAAGCCTAAACCCCTGACGCGTTTGGATCAGGTTTTGAGTATCAAAATTGGTGCACCAGAGTTTGATGACTGTTTACTGCCCATGAATCTCAGCGCGCTCCCGCTGAACAGACTCCGCAAAGTACCAGCTTAAGGCCGCGA
Organism: Pseudobdellovibrionaceae bacterium; assembly: GCA_947374445.1. Taxonomy (GTDB): domain Bacteria; phylum Bdellovibrionota; class Bdellovibrionia; order Bdellovibrionales; family Bdellovibrionaceae; genus CANCBY01. The sequence goes on along the minus strand of CANCBY010000229.1, from coordinate 1,004 downwards.
AAAAATTCCAGTTTTGATCGCGTTTGTAGAGTGGACTATCGTGGTTGGCCGACCCGCTGCGATTTGAAAAAGTCAGACCCAAATAAAGAACGGTTTCTGTCCAGTCGATCGCGATCATTTCTGTTAAGTCTGATCCTAGGTAGCCTCCGCGGGCGGTGTATCTCGAACGGTCTGCGGTCTCAAAGGTGGGTTCGACTTCGTAAAAAAACCTAGCTGTCTCTTGAGCAATGTAATTGATAGTGAGTGAGCTTGAAAGAGTGCAGATATCACAAAGCACTCTTGTACGTTGATGTTCAATTTCGGGAGCTAAAACGGCGCCAATATTTTTTAGGTATTGAAAGTTCGTTGCAAAAACGGCTCGCAACGGAAGGCCCACTCGGAGTCGCTGGTCTTCGTCTCGGATGAAGTAGTAATTAAATCGCGGGCCGATTTCGGCGGTCCAATCGAGATTAGGCATGCCGGCGCGAGCGCGATTTTTTTCGCTGTTCGCGGGGAATGAGCCGCCAAAGCTGAGATTCAATTCGTAGTGAGGGTCTTTGAGAATTTCTGCTCGGTAGCCATCTTGTTCGTCGGCTCTGAAATACTCGCCTCGATACCTGGCTGCGGGTAGAATCAAATAATGAAACTGTGATTGATCGGCTCCTGGATAATCTTCGATTTGGCCCGAGCCAACGCCGACCCCGAGCTCCATGAGAGGCTTCCCGCCGGCCTTTGCTTGTGGGCTAAGAATTTGAAGTAGGATCGCAAGAAATATAATTGAAGAACAAAAACTAGGCTTTGCCAAAACCGCCACCACCACCAGAGCACACAAAAAGGCGGTCGTTGGCTTGAAGTTCTATTTGTCCAAAACTTTCTTTGATAAAAGTTTTTTCGCCTTTGCGAATATAAAAAATTTCGGCGGTTTCGCCATTTTGTGCGCCCTTGCCGCCCTTTGATGGTTCGACTGTCGACTCTTGAAGCCAGTAAAGTTTGGCCGGAGCTAAGATCTCGTACTCGCGGACCAT
>CANCBY010000228.1 GCA_947374445.1 Pseudobdellovibrionaceae bacterium | reverse complement strand
TAGCCTTAAAATTATTAAAATTTAGTCAGTTTAAAAAGCGTCTGCAGTTCTCTGTAGGCGCTTTTTAGCTCTATAAACGGCGCTCCTGAACCTTTGGAGTGGTCGGGGTGCAGCTTCTTGGCCAAGGTCCAAAATCCTTTTTTGAGTTCTTTTGCCGTGAAGGCCGAACCCAGGTCAACACCATGAGATGCGAAAAACCTAATTGCTCGAGAGTGCAAAGGTGTCAAAGAATGCTCTGTTCGAGGACGTGGCGCAGGCTTTGGATAGCTTGATTTCAGAGGAGAAATACTGGTTTTTGCAGTTTTTAGCTGGCTCATGAGATAGGCCAAGTGGGCTGGGTCGGTGTCAATTTCTGAGCGCTGACCAAAGCTTTCTTGATTTTTGCGAGCTGTTTTTGCGCCAGAGTTATCCACATTTTGTTGGCTATTACTTGAAGAGCTCATCGAAGCTTCGATGTCTTTTCTGATTTTTCCCTCGAGAATTTGTGCAAAACCCATGAAGTCAGCCATGATTTCTTTTCGGAAAAACCATTGAATTCTAGAGTCGAGAAGAGGACTGGGATTAGAAAAATCCCCATAAAGATAGGGTTTTCGAGCCGAAAAAGGCGCTTTCTATAGGTAAAATCAGGCAAATTTGTGCAAAAAACTGCAGTTTCTCCTCTGAGAAATTTGAATTCTCCTCTGAGAAATCGGGTGAAAATCGTTTTCTCCTCTCAAAATCCAATGAAAAGCAGAGAAAAAAGTGACGCTTTAGGCGTGAAGTTGAAAAAAATCGCTCTCATGTGAATTTTTTTTTGGACAAACAGAAGGAAGTGGTTACACTGAGTGCATTCGAACAGAAGTAAAACAGCAAATAGCCAACCTAATTTATTGGAGGATACACATGGCAAAAGCGAAAAAAGCGACAAAGAAAGCAGCTCCTAAGAAAGCCGCGAAAAAAGTAGCAACAAAGAAAGCAGCTCCTAAAAAAGCGGCTCCAAAAAAAGCAGCAGCTCCTAAGAAAGCCGCTACTAAAAGAAAGCCAAATCCAGCTTTCATGAAACCTTTGACTCCTTCAGCTACTTTGGCTGCAGTTATCGGTTCAGGCGACATGCCACGCACTCAAGTTGTTAAAAAACTTTGGGATTACATCAAGAAGAACAAACTTCAAGATGCTACAAACCGTCGCAACATCAATGCTGATGACAAATTGAAAGCATTGTTCGGAAAAGCAACTGTTTCTATGTTCGAAATGACTAAAATCGTTTCTAAACATTTGAAATAATTGAATCTGAATTTCAATTGTGAGAAAACCCACGGAGCAATCTGTGGGTTTTTTCGTTATAGGCGTAAGTAAGTGCAAGTTAGGAACAGTTTATGGGCAAAGTGATCCCTCTCTCAAAAGATGAAATTCGAAAAATGGAGTTGGTGTGCAAGCTGGCGGCTCGTTCGCTTGAATACATTGGGACATTTGTAAAAGCAGGAATCACGACTCAAGAGTTGGATCAAATTGTCTATGATCATACTTTGTCATTGGGCTGTGAGCCGGCCTGTTTGGGTTATCACGGCTACCCTAAAACGATTTGTAGCTCTGTAAATAATATCATCTGCCACGGGCTGCCAGACGGCACAAAATTAAAAAATGGGGATATTATCAATCTCGATATTACTCACAAGAAAGACGGCTTTTTTGGTGACTGCTCGGCCACATTCTTCGTTGGCGAAGTCTCTCAAAAGGCCAAAGATGTTACTCAGGCAGCTCTTGAAGCTAGGAACTTAGGCATTGAAATGTTGCGCCCAGGCCTCACCACGGGCGATATTGGCTTTGCTATTGATAAATTTATCACTCGCAAGGGTTTTACGACGGTTAAAGAGATCGGCGGCCATGGCATTGGTCGTAAGTTTCATGATGAGCCTTTTGTGCCTTCTTATGGCAAAAAGGGGCGGGGCGATATCCTAGTGCCTTGGACTTGCCTGACCGTGGAGCCCATGGTCAACGAGGGGTCGGCCTCAATCAAAGAGGTTGATATTCCTAATTCTTCCATTAAGTATTATGAGACAACAGACGGAAAGTTGTCGGCGCAGTTTGAGCACACTTTGCTCATCACTGATTCTGGTTATCAAATTTTAACTCTTCCCTAAACTTTGGTGAAGATCGCGACTCAACGGAAAAGGAACAACGATGTCTCTTCAAACAACAAACGGAAAAAACAAGATGGCAAAAGCAAATGTTAAGGCCGCAAAAAATCAGCTTAAAGTAACTGGCAAAACGGCTGCCAAAACAACAACTCCTGACTACATGGTTTGCAAAGAAGCGATGGAAAACCCAGAGCGTTTTGCAGAGCTTGCTCGTTGGGGCCGCGAAGAAATTCAAATCGCTGAAAAAGAAATGCCAGGTTTGATGTCACTTCGTAAAGAATTTGGCAAGCAACAGCCTTTCAAAGGCGCGCGCATTTCTGGTTGTCTGCACATGACAATTCAAACTGCAGTTCTAATTGAGACCTTGGTTCACTTGGGTGCAAAAATCCGTTGGTCTTCTTGCAATATATTTTCAACTCAAGACCATGCAGCGGTGGCAATGGCTGCGGCGGGCATTCCAGTATTTGCTTGGAAGGGCGAGACTGAGGCTGAAGCCAACTGGTGTATCGAACAAACAATCACTGGCTGGGGCAAAGAAGGTTTCAACCTTATTTTGGATGATGGCGGCGATCTAACAAACATGATGCACGAGCCACGCTTCGCTGCTGAATTAAAGAAAATTGTTGGTATCTCTGAAGAGACAACAACAGGCGTTCACAACTTGGTAAAATTGAAAGAGCAAGGTAAACTCAAAGTTCCTGCGATCAATATCAATGACTCTGTGACTAAATCTAAATTTGATAATCTTTACGGCTGCCGCGAGTCTCTTGCTGATGGTATCAAGCGCGCAACAGACGTGATGATGGCTGGTAAAGTTGTCGTTGTTGCTGGTTACGGCGACGTAGGTAAAGGTTCTGCTTTTTCAGTAAAAGGCTTGGGCGCTCGTGTTTTGATCACTGAAATTGATCCTATCTGCGCACTTCAAGCAGCGATGGAAGGTTTCGAAGTCACAACAATGGAAGACGCCGCTCCTCTGGCAGATATTTTCGTAACTGCTACTGGTTGCACAGATATCATCACTGAGAAGCATTTCATGAAGATGAAAGACAATGCGATTGTTTGCAATATTGGTCACTTTGATATCGAAATTGATATGGCTTGGTTGAACAAGAATTCAAAAATGCGCGAAGTAAAACCACAAGTAGACATTCATGCTTTGAAAAACGGCAAACAAGTTATCGTTTTGGCTAAAGGCCGTCTCGTAAACTTGGGCTGTGCTACAGGTCATCCTTCATTTGTGATGTCAAATTCATTCACAAATCAAGTGATGGCTCAAATGGAACTTTTCTTGAACCGTGATAAATATCAAGAGATCGAAGTTTATCGTTTGCCTAAGCACTTAGATGAAAAAGTGGCAGCTCTTCACTTGGATCATATCGGTGTGAAATTGACTAAGCTTACAAACAAGCAACAAAAATACCTTGGTATGTCAGCTGAAGGTCCATTCAAGCCTGAACACTATCGTTACTAGTGTTCATTATTAGTCTTCGATAATTCATTGATTTGAAACTAAAAAGCCCTCGCAAGAGGGCTTTTTAGTTTCAGTAGATAAAATAAAAATCAGTCCGGCGTTGGATAATCGATATTCATATGGCTCATATAGAACTGAAGCTCGCCAATGCTTTCTTTGATATCATCGAGAGCTCGGTGTGAGTTTTTCTTTTCGTACTTGAGTTCAAAGATGTGATTAAAAACAATTTTTAGCGATGTTACGTCCAGCATTCTGTAGTGAAGCTTGGACGAAAACTCTTTGAAGTACTTATTTAAAAACAGACGGTCTTGCATGATCGAGTTCCCACACAAGAGCGGCATGTCGTCTTTGCGTTCGATCTTAGGCCAATGTTTTTTTACAAGAATCAGTAGATCCTCTTCGACTTGGTCAGGAGTTTTTCCCATCGGGATTTTTGCAATCAGACCGCTTTCAGAGTGGTGCTTTTTGTTCCAGTCATCCATGCGTTCAATGTAAATATTGGGTTGATTGACAACGGTTTCGTAAGTATCAAGAATATTGAAATCCAGATCAGTAACAATTGCAGCAACTTCAATGATGACTTCTTTGTCGACATCAAGGCCGGTCATTTCACAGTC
>CANCBY010000227.1 GCA_947374445.1 Pseudobdellovibrionaceae bacterium | reverse complement strand
TCCAAGATATTTTTGCAAGATCTAAAAGTCTTGATGCTCAAGGCGTAGAGCACATGTGCTCGTTTTTACTAACAAATCATGGACAGATCTGCGGTGTTCGTATCACCTATCCGCCAGGCCAATGGAATCACGGTAAAGGCAGCGGCCTAAGTCAAGCTAAGTGGCCCTTCAAACTCAGTGAGACTGCTTATTTTCAGTCCTTATTTTTGGATGAGACCACTCAAGGAAAGGGCCTTGGGGCAAAGCTTTCCGAGAAATCCATCGAAGTCCTTCGCAAACTTGGCGCTCGTGGTGTGGTTTGTCATTCATGGAAAGAAAGCCCGCACAATTCTTCATCAAGGTATCTTGAAAAAATGGGTTTTTTGGTTTTAGCTGAGCACCCTCGATATTGGAAAGATGTCGATTACAACTGCACTCGTTGTGGCTCTCCACCTTGCCAGTGCACGGCTTTAGAAATGTACTTACGATTGGATGGATTATGAGCTCATCATTTTGGTTGGATCGCACGCCTTCAGTAGAAAAAAAGACTTACGACGTTGTCATCGTTGGCGCGGGCCTTACGGGTTTGTCGACGGCTTATTGGCTGCAAAAAGAGGATCCAAGCCTCAAGGTGGCTGTGATCGAAAAAAATCGCGTGGCATTTGGAGCCTCGGGCCGCAACGCAGGCTTTGTGACTTGTGGCTCGGTCGAACATTTCAATCGCATGATTTCAAAGCATGGGCTTGAGCAAGCCGTTGAGATCTGGAAATTTTCTGAAACTAATTTGCAGCTTTTGCAGCAAGAGATCATTCAAGATCAAAGTGCTAAAATTCAATTCGAAAAAAAGGGCGCCTTTTCTTTGGCGGCTCAAGAGAGTGAATTCACCGAGCTTAAAAAAGTTTCTGAAGTGATGACTTCACTCAAAATCCCCACAGAAATTGTTGAAGGTGGAGATATTGAAAAGCGTTTAGGCGCGGTCAATTTTGTGGGTGGAATTAAATATCTTGGTGATGCTTCGACAAACCCCGTAGGGCTTTTGGAGTTGTTGCGCTCAAAAATCAAAGCCGAAATTTTTGAATCGGTTGAGGCTTACAGGATTGATAATTTAGATGACGGCACCAAGATTTTAAAAACAGACAAAGGTGATTTCGAGACCTCAATGGTTGTATTGGCGCTGAATGGTTATTCAGCCAATTTGCATCCTTACTTTCGCGATAAGATTTTTCCGACCCGCGGTCAGTGCTTGATGACAGAGGCTGTTCCAAGATTTATGGAAGGCCCTTGCTACGCGAACTTTTACTTGGATTATTTTCGTCAAATTCCAACCGGTGAGCTTTTGATCGGTGGCTTTCGTCAGATCGAAAAGCAAACAGAGGTGGGGTATTCAGATCACATCACAGATTTGATTCAAGATTCATTGCACAAGTTCGTTGTGACATACTTGCCGAAATTGGCTCATGCCAAAGTCACTCACCGCTGGGGTGGAGTGATGGGCTTTTCAAAAGACGGGGAGCCGATGGTGGGCTCAATCCCAGATGATCCAGCGATTTATTTTGCTGGTGGTTACACCGGCCACGGTGTGGGCTTGGCCTTCAATACTGGCAAGACTTTGGTGGACTTGATCTTCGGACGACAAATACCATCATGGATTTCGGCACGACGATTTTCTTAGCGTTTAACTAATTTAGTATATATTCAAAGCCCTCTGCTCGACTAAGAGCTGGTGCTTTTGGGTTCCGTCTTTTTATTTCTGCCTATCTCGCTTATCCTTTATCTAGGTAGGAGAAACTCATGGGCAAATTTAAAATTTTGAGCATTGTTGTGTGCGCACTTTTTTCGATCTCAGGGCGAGCAGAAGTTGCTGAAGATTCGGTCTCGCTCACAAAACTGCAAAGCAGGCTCAAAGAGTTGAAATCTTCTTACAGCGATGTCAATTCAAAGATCGAATTCTGCAAAAGCCAGAGCTTTATAGATCGAAATTTTAACTGTATCACTTCGCGCGGATCAGGTTCTCCCAAAGAACAAGTTAATAAGCTCACACCTCAAGCTGCAGAAATCTCTCGTGAGATTTTAGCTGTTCAAAAAAAGATTGAGGCTCAAGACGAAAAGATTTCTGACAACAAAAATCTAAACAGCTTGTCAAAATCTTTCGAGCTAAAGGGTCGTAAGTTTGATGCAGGTTTTCTGTTGATGGATGCAAAACTGCTTGAAACAAATCTCAAGGCTTCTGGTCTTCAACTCAGCGATCTCGAAGCGCAAATGGATAAGACACTGATTGGGGCCTACACCAAATATGTTGTCGACAAAGCCATGAGCAGCAAAAAAATCTGCGAAGCAGTAAAGACCTGCAGCAGCGTCACAAGTTTGCAGAACGATATCAACGACACAAAAAAACAAGTTAAAGGCTTTGAAGAGTGGAAGAATGAGACTCAGGCTAGCATCGAAAGTGCCGCTGCCAAAGCTAGCGCTCCACCACCAGCACAACCTGCTGCAGCTACGCAACCTGTTAAGGCCGCTCAGTAATTTACTAATTAACCTCTAAAAGATAGTCGCAGAGGTCTCTGATAGGAATAACCTCAATTCCTTCTTGCAAGGCAGAGCGTGTTCCAATGGCCGTGACTACGGCCTGTCTTATTTTTTTACCTTTTGCAGTCAGGGCTGATGGTAGGATCATATCAGTGCCGCGCGCAGAGCCTAGCTTAATTTCAATCAGAGTTATGACAGTGTCGGACTCTATAATAAGATCAATCTCTTCTTTTTCTTTGGTGCGCCAAAAGTGCATCTCCCAATTTTTGCAAAAGTGATCTCGAGTTTTGATGGCCTCTGCAACAACAAGGTTTTCAAAAAGATGTCCTGCTTGCGGAGTGTTTAAAATAGTTTGAATTTCTTGGTGAGACTGCATGCGAACACATAGCCCGCTATCAATGAAATAGACCTTCGACATTTTGATCAGTCGTTTATTAAGATTTGAATGATAAGGCTTCAATAAAAATACAATTCCATTCTTCTCTAAAAGTGAAGTCCATTCTTTAGCAGAATTCCCGCTAATCCCGGCGTCTCTGGCAAGTGATTCAAAATTAACCAGCTCGCCAACTCTTGCTGCCAGCAGGCGAGTGAGTGTCGAGAATGCGAATATTTTTTCAATACCAGCAGTGCGTGCGATATCTTTTTCAATAAAAGTTGAAAAATAATCATTTAAAAATGAAATCGGATTAAGTTCTGGTCGCACCCAAAGTTCTGGAAAGCCACCACGAAAAAGAATTTCATTTAACTCAATTTTTGAATCATGGCCGCGAAGCTCGTGCACTGATAAGCCATGCATTCGAAAAAGGCTGACTCTTCCAGCAAGAGTTTCTTTCAGGCTGCGATCAATTTCAGTTTGATTTGAGCCAGTGAGGCGAAACCCTGCGGGAATCGTTGCAACATTATTTTCGAGTCGAAGTCGGCGTTGCTCATCAATTGATTTTTTAATAGAAAACAAGAGCTCTGGAGCTCTTTGAATCTCATCAATCAACAAGGGGAGTTTGAGCTGAGAAAGTACAAACTCAGGATCACGAGTGGCTCTGTCGCGCTCATTGGGATCGTCTAAAAAAAGCTTTGAGTTGGGTTCGGGAGTCATTTTTAGAAGAATGGCAGTTTTGCCAATTTGGCGCGGACCACGTATTAAAATGGCTTCAAGGGCGCTTTTTTGGTCAAAAATACTTAAAAAATCTCTTTTAATCCACATACTTGACTATATTGAACTATTGGCTCGGAATAGTCAAGAAAAGTAATGTTGCGGCCTATTTTGAGACTTATGCCAGCTAAATCCGACTGTTTTAACGTGGGGGTTAAAATGGTCAGGCGGCAGGTACTACAATTTCAAGACTTGCATTTTCGTGAGCGGCCAATTTCTTTGAGATATTGACAACTCTTTTGACGTGAAGAATATCGTGAGACGGGTCGGGGTTTTTCTGACAAACGCCCGACATATAGTCTTCAAAAATTTGCTCAAATTTTTTCATTGCTGATTTCTGTGCTCTTTTTGCTGGCGAATGGCAAAATCATCTGAACATCCTCGCAGAAAATTCCATCCGATTGCCTGTAAGCCATGGGCTTTCTGCCGACTTCAATGAAGCCCACTTTTTTGTAAAGATGATAGGCCTGAAGATTGTCTCCCATTACAGAGAGTTCAATTTGTAATAGGTCTTCGACTTTTGCTAATTCAAGAAGAAGCTTTTTAAACAGCAGT
>CANCBY010000226.1 GCA_947374445.1 Pseudobdellovibrionaceae bacterium | reverse complement strand
TAAAAATCAGTAATACGATCTGCAAGATCTGGATAATCAACAAATGGGTTGCGCGAGCCTTGGAGCTTAAAAATTGCTTCGTTGCGAAGTCTTTCTTCGTCATCAACAGGATCTTGATGATTCCATTCTTTCAATACAGCTTCTTCAGCGGCCGAGATCACAAGTTCATACTTTGTTGAAAAGTAAAAGAGTGCTCGTGCCACATTGCCTTTGTGTTTCATAGGTGGTTCGAACACATCGTTGTTGCCGGCAGAGCCCACACCAAACTTCGAATCTGGGCAGTCAAGTTCTTGAGTTGGGTGTGTGACCATTCCGAACTCATAGTTTCCGCGGGTTGAATTGACTTGAGAGTCTGACGGAAACAAATGATGAATATCGGCTTTTTGCATGTCTAACGAGTACCTGCGATTGAAGCGAGATTGGGGCCATGTGTGCTCAACATTGACCACTTTGTCGGCGGGGATTTTGCCTGGGCCTGGTTTTTCTGCTCCAAACTCGGGAGCATCATACAAGCGCTGGCAGTAAACTTCGCGGATGCCATAGCCGTTTGGAGTTTGTTGCAAGTAAAAGTCACCCAATAAAAATACGCGGGCGCGGTTGTAGGTAACGGGAGTGTGGCGATAGCATCCGGCTTTGCCAACACAGCCAGTGACTTCAATGCGATCCAGATCATTAGCAACCGGAAGATGATCGCTCGTTAAAATAATTCTGAGGACGCCCTTCATCTGTTGATTGCGTGAGCCTCTCTCGTATTCAGTGTAGAAGTCTTGGCCGTAATAGGCTTTTCGGACAGCAGCTGAGGTGTCGCTGGCTAAATGGGCCCGTGATTTTGAAGCTGGAGCAGAAGTGCTCAGAGAGAGTGCACCGAGGTGAGTCAGGGTCAGAGCCAAAGAAATAAAAACAAGTTTCAAATGGGCATGCAGCTTCATCATCGGTCCTCTTAGCGGCGCGGATTCTGAGGGCGCCAGTTATTAGGTGGAACAACAGGTGGTGGATCTTGTCAGTCTCGCGATGTGTCTCTCTAGAATTGAGGATTGAGTCTACAAAAAACGAAGAAATCAGCACGACATTACCGCAGCACAACAATGCCGGTGAGGATCGTAGCAAAAGCTGCAATTCAAGCCTCTGGGTTCTCTATCAATTACAGAGTCTTAGGCCGCAGCACAGTCCCATCGGGAAGTTTCGCAAATCGCTCAAGATTTGGGCCATGGACCATATCATGCCTTGGCCAAGGCCACCCGCCAAATTGGGTGCGCTGATAATCCTGAAAAGCCTGCATGATTTCGTCTCGGGTGTTCATAACAAAAGGACCATGCTGAGCAAGGCTCTCGCCGATCGGCTTTGCCTGCAAAACAAGGAGCTCCACGCTTTGCTTACTCGTCGCAGGAACAGAAATTTTGGCAGAAGAAGCGCCCCCCATTTGATGCCCCGATTTCGGAGGAAGAGCTTGTCCATTCAGTGAAAGCTCGTCTCCTGAAAAAAAGTACAGACTTCGTTCAACGCCATTTGATGTCATCGGAAGCTCAATCGCGCCACCGGGGCTGATCCGGATCAAAAAAACTCCAAGGTCACCATTTGCTTCCGAAGCCCAACTTTGCGGCGGCGGAGGAAGGCCACGGCTTTCGCCCCAAACGCCCGCGATCAGGGTGACTTCAGCGCGACCACTGTCGAGCGAGAGTTTTGGAATGTCCTCGCGCCAAAACATTTTGAAATGAGCCTCGGCCATTTTATTTTTGCGCGGAAGGTTCAACCAAATTTGAAAAATCTCAACTGGGTTTTCTTTATCTTGATGCAAGAGCGGAAACATTTCTGAGTGCTGAACACCAGCTCCAGCCGTCATCCATTGCACATCGCCAGCGCCGTAGCGCCCCGCTGCTCCGAGCGAGTCTGCGTGGTCGACAAAACCTTGGCGAACAATCGTGATCGTCTCAAAACCTCTATGAGGATGCACCGGAAACCCAGGAACGCTTTCACCGTGGTACATGCGAAAGCCATCTTTCAATTGAAAGTCTTGGCCCATGTCACGGCCTTTGAGCAGGCTTTCTGGAACAGCAAATTCTTTATTACCAACAGGGTAGTGATCCAGATGATGCACACAAAATAAAAATGGCTCCTGCGTCGCCCACTGAAAGTCTAAAGCAAATGATTTTTTAATCATGTTCTACCTCTTAAAAGAATGAGCCTATCGCATTTCTGTGAAGATCCAAAATATATTACTTGGTATTGGTCGTCCTTGTGGGACGACATTGTTCGTTGCCGAAGAGAAGTTTATTTGCCAGCCAAGAATAGCAAAAAGGTAATTCGCGTTCCCTAGTGCCTCGTCTTAGAACTGAACTCATTGGAGTCAGTGCCCACAAGACGTAAAAGCGGGCCTGCCATGAACGTGGTGAACAATGCCATGAGTACCATCATAGCAAACAGGGTAGGTGTTAGAATTCCAAGAGACAGTCCAATATTTAATACGATCAATTCCACTAAGCCCCGGGTGTTCATTAAGAGGCCTAAAATTGTGGCCTCCCGGCGTGTGCTTCCAGAGAATATCGCACCGACATAGGCACCACCGAATTTACCTAAAATTGCGAGAATGATGATGCTGGCGCATATAATCCAATCTTGTGCACTGGAAATTAGGCCGATTTGGGTTTTCATTCCAGTCAAAGCGAAAAAAGCCGGCAAAAATAGAATGCGGACAAAATCCTGCAGGCGCCCGGTCACATCATGGGCCGTCAGGCTGTCGTGCGGAATGATTACGCCGAATAAAAAGGCGCCAAAGAGCGCATGGATTCCGATGACTTCAGTGATCGTTGCTGAGGTCAATGCGCCTAAAATCGCAAAAGCCCAAAGACCTTCGGGTAAGCGTTCAAATTGTTTTTCTAATCGAGGAAGGACCTTTCTGATAATCGGCCGTAAAAGTCCCATCATCAAAATAATATAGAAGATCGTAAGTCCTAACGTGGTTCCGGCGGAGCTGAGTGACGATGCTGTCAGCCCGGTCAAGACCGCCACGAGGCACCAGGCAGTAATGTCGTCAATGGCCGCGCAAGTTAAAGCTAACTCTCCCAATTTGGTTTTGTGAAGAGGCGAGTCGGCCAGAATCCGGGCGAGCACGGGAAAGGCTGTGATGGAAAGAGAAACTCCGACAAAAAGTGAAAATACCAGCGGGCTGATTCCTAGCGGAGCATATTTGGTGTAGATTTGGCTGGCTAAAAGCAGACCTAGGGCAAACGGAAAAATAATACTGCTTTGGGAAATCATCAGGGCAGAGCGAGCCGACTTCTGAAGTCTTGGTAAATCAATTTCCAGGCCCATCACAAAAAGGTAAAGCGATATACCAAGGTCGGCGACATGTTTTAAGAAAATGAGGGCGTCTTTGTGAAATATAAATGTCGTCGTTTCGGGGAAAAAATATCCAAAAACCGATGGCCCAAGTAAAATCCCACCGAGCACTTCTCCCATCACAGGAGGTTGCCCCATTTTTCGAAAAATAAATCCGAACAACCGCGCGAAGGCGATAACGACAATGAGGGTGGCAAAGCTCGGGGCTAAACTGGGCATAAAAACACAATCCCATCTTTGAGCACAGCGGCTCTGATTTTTGCGACGCTCATGAATCCATTTTTTAAAAGATTTAGATTTGGAATATGAAATTGTAAAGGGCATTAGCGGCAAAGGACTAAGCCAGTTCGCATACTCACTTGGGGCGCTCAGTCTAAATGTCCTGAAGTTTCAGAGAAAGTAATTGGCGTTCCCTAGTACCGCGTCTTAGAACTGAGATCCTCGCTTATGCTGTTAAGGACCGCGAAGACCGAGTAAATTCCCAAACGGATCCTTGAGTTTGCACATACGCCATCCATTTTCGATACTGCCAGGCCCTCGGTAGAGAGTGGCGCCAAGGTCAGTCAGGTGTTTAAATGCGGCGTCAAAGTTTTCAACTTTCCAATCAACGGCCAATCCGAACGTGCCAACACCAACTTTTTCGTCAGCTTTTACAATTTCTATGCGGATGCCATTGAGCTCTAGGCATTCAAAATCAAATTCGGGCAATGATACTCGCTTGGCTTGTGGGAATGCTTTCGAGTACCAGGCGAGGCCTTCTCTCCAGTCTGGGACATGAATCATCACTGCCGCTATTGTCTCGGGCTTCAAGATGCTTTCTCGTTTTCCCAACCTGGAAATACGATCACAGCAGGATGAACGCGTAATGCTTTGGCCAAAACTTTCGCCCG
>CANCBY010000225.1 GCA_947374445.1 Pseudobdellovibrionaceae bacterium | reverse complement strand
CTGATTTTTAAGACTCTTTCGCAGCTGCCAAGACCATGAATTCCAGCTCTCAGGAGCGATAGATTCAGGGCGTGGTGCGGGTTTAAACTCAAGCTTCATAACACTTGTTTGCCTGATCAAGACTGTAAGATCAAGCCTTCAACTGACTTCCAATTTGCCAACTGTCGAACTTTTGAGAAGCCGTCTCACATTGAGATTCACCACTGACTCCAGCAACTTACAAAGTTGGCCCGGCAAAGAGCCGCTTGGCAACGGAATTGAAATACCAGGTATTGAGCGAAGATTTATTAAACAAAGGCAGCGGGATTGCTGCTTCACTAGGAGGATATATGATACCAAAACTTTTAAAGAACCCACGAGTTCAAAAGTGGAGTCTCTTCACATCATTGGTTCTAAGCTTAGGCTTTAACCTGAGCATGAACCCACAAGCCCCCCAATTGGCAAGAAATGGTGGATTTCACACCATGGATCTAGCGCTATCAGCGCCAGATAAAGCTGCGGTCAATCCAGCCGACCCTAATTTGGCTTTTGGATCGATCATCAATCTTGGCGACAAGACAAGTGATGAACGACTTAAAGGATATGGAGTAGTTCTTACACTCAATGTTGAAGGCGACAAAGTATCGTATATTATCAAAAAGAAAAATTCGACTGAGGGCTATAGCTCAGAAGGTTGCGAAGAGTGCAATCGCAAATCAATAGACACTCCTAAGCAATTCGACAAAAACAATGCCTCTCACATTCAAGCCATCATAGCTCAAATTGCTGACCAAGAGCAGGCTCGTCTTATGAAGGCCCCAAAAACAGAAAGTAAAGTTGCTGACGGTAAAGATAAAAAGTCTGACGAAAAAGATAGCAACTCAATGTTCGTTGAAAGCTGTCGTAAAAAATCTGATGACGAAATCATGCAATGTCAGTACGATGCAATCACCTCTGATATTGAAGCTTGCCCTAAGTGGAGTTCTAGCTGTGAGTCAAAACTCAAAGCCAAATTCAAACCTTTTGAGGACTTGTTCAAAGCTTGTTCTAAAAGTAAAATCTCTAAATCAAAGTTTAAATCTACTGAAGATGTTGATTGCGACTCAGCGAAAGACTTTGCTGAAAGCATCCTCGAAGACGTTCCAAGTGAGTCTGCTTTAAAGAAAGCAGCTTCATTTCTGCAAGCAACTTTGATCGACCGCTCTGCGACTTACCGCGATCAATTGGTTAAACGCCATGTGGATCCATTGTCAGTGAGCAATCTTGTAAAAACGCAATTCGATCGCTCAGCCGGCACCTATTCAGTACAGGTTCCACAGTACGACACCAACGGCCGCTTTGTAAAAATGGTGGATGCGGTTTCGCCTTATCCTGCAAATGGCTCTTATGGGTCTTCAGTATTGAATCACCTTTTAAGCAACGATCGTTTCAAAAGCCAAGATGCAGCTGCTGACTTTTTCAAATCTAACTTTTACGACGCCTTATCTGACACACGCACTGCTCTTTACAAGAGTGATATATCAGCATTCACATATCCGACTGCTGATGCTGAGACAGGTTTTTCTGGAATCACTCCTCCAGATCTTTCTCAGTACCGTGGCTTAGTGACTTCACGCTCTGGCGGCACAGCGGTTCCAGCAATGCCAACTGTGGATGCGGTTCCAGCCAACACCAACCGACCTACTGGAAGCACAGTTAGCACTCAAGTGATTCCCGGCACAGTGATGCAGAGTTCAACGCCTGGGTATATGTCAAACACGACCAGCGGAACTCTTTTGTCCCCTGCTCAACGCGGTCAAATCCGCCAATAAAATATTTTTAGAATTAAAAATTAAGTGAGATCCTCCGCAAGCCCATGATGGGCTTGCTTTTTTTATTTTGGAGGTCACTGACGTCAAGATGTTAGAAGCTAATAGCTGCCTTTGATTGAAATCCGTAAGTAAAGCCATTCGAGTAACCGTTGCTACCGCCTTTAAAAGCCGAACCAGGCATAAACATTCCCAATTCATTCAACCACTGCACTCGCTCTGTTGGCTTGTAGACAAAACCAGTATCAACCTCATATCCAACATCACGGCCGGCGTCTGTGTAAGTTGAACCCGTTGTTGGAGGCACAACTGTTGGATTTTGCAACTGAGCCCAAGTGAGGCTGCCAGTCCAATCCCATTTGTCATTCACTGCATGCTTAAAGCGAGGCGAAAAATACATCACGTTACTGATTGCCTCTTCATCCAAGGCCTCATCGTTTTCTTTGACAGCACATGGAGTCGTCGCAGTTGCTGTCGTGCATGTTGGGTCTGTGTTGCGCTGAATACGAGTTTGAAAGGGATCGTAACCGCTAGCGCCCATAGGATGATTGAACAATAAAAAGGCCACGTCATAATTTCGATCAAACGTATAGCCTTCGAAATTACTTGTGTTTGGATTGTCACCGCTCACAATACCGGTCTTCAAAGACCATTGTGTTTTACCCGCACTGATAAAATCAGTTTCTAAAGCCACACCGTAACCGTTCATGCGAACTTCATCACCTGTAGCAGTTCCAACACCAGTTCCGCCAGAGCGAAACCCAGCTTCAATACGAAACTTCACGCTCTCAAAACCACGCGCCAAATAAACGTTAACGTCTTGTACTTTGTACCCACCAATAATCGAAGTACCATGAAGACGATTTACTGGAGCATCATTTGAAATATCCGATGAAGTTCTGGTTTGATGAAAAAGACCAAATGCAGACTCAGTCTCAGCATTATTGTATTCAATATTCCAAATAACATCTGTGACATCTTTGCCTTGAGAAACAGAAGCATCGTAAGGCTTGCCAATGATCGGCATGATCGAAAGATTTCCGATAAGAAATTTATACCCCAACATATCACGAGTGTCATACCAGTGATCAAAAGCCCCATTGCCCGCATTGTGAGTCATTCCAAGACCAAATTGCACCGGCGCTCGTCCTACAACAATCGCTCCGTACTCTTGATTGATGTTCAAATAAAGCTGACTGACAGAAAGAGTCGCTGATTTTTGATTGTTTCCAGCAACGTTAGAATCCTGATTGCCAGAACTAAAGCCGGTTGTTGAACGGCTCGAACCAGAACCAAACTGTTGGCCCACTTGCGAGTCTTGATAGTAGGAGTTTGGCAAAACATCAAAGCGAGCAATGACGTTGACTCCGTCAGCAGCGATAATTTTAGGGCTCAAGTGCAGATGATTTAAAAGATATGATTTGCGAAGATGCGGACTGCCTAAAGAAGTGTTATCGACCTCAGCGTATTCGAAGCGATAAACTCCAGCCCAATCTACTGACATGGCATGAGCCGACTGAAATCCAGAGAGTAATGTGGCCGCTAAAAGAACAACAGAAACCAACACATGCTTATGAATTGCATATTTTTTAATCATATTTTACCTCGCGCCCGAGATTCAAACATCAATCGCGAGTTGTGACAATAAATTTATGACTTGAAAGCCGCCAACCGCGGCTATTTGCCGCACTTGTTACGCTCTGCTGTTTTACTTACCGCGCTTGTTGCGCTCTTCTTCGTAGTATTTTTTAAACATGATGTCCCACTCGGGAGAGCCCTCGATCACGCCACGCTTCAGGCTGGTGACTTTATCACGGGCCATTTGATCGATTTCACGGTCTTCTTTAACGAATTCTGCTATCGCCTGACGTGCAACCCGAACAGCCAAATCATCATCAGAATAATCCACCAAGTCATCGTTCCAGATTGCGTCGGTAATAATATGAGCCAAATGAGACTGACGGTCATCGCTGATCATAAAATCACCTTTCGTTCTTTGGCTAATTTTTGCTTCAGAATTGGAAACATCTTATAGCGCTGAAATTCGCCCGAATTGGTCCGCTCCAACTCATCGAGCATACCCATCACGGTGCGATCGAGATCGGCCTCGCGTTGGTAATCTTTTTTTATTTCTTCGAGCGCTCGAGCAAATACTTTTTTTTCGTCTTCCTTGAAGGTGACGACGTTTTGCTTTTTCCAGTGTTCAAAGATTCTTTCGACCAGCTTTTGCATTTGTAGCGGTGTTAGTTTCATGTTTTAACTATAGGTGCCGACTATGGAAAAACTCAAACGGATTTTAGCTCCTGCAATGATTATTTTCTTAATCTTGACTGCTGTGGTCGGAGCCGCATTGCTTTATTGGGTCTCAAGATTAGATCAGCAAATTGCCGATAAGCTCAAAAATAAAACTTTTCTGCCGCCGACCGAGTACTATTCAGC
>CANCBY010000224.1 GCA_947374445.1 Pseudobdellovibrionaceae bacterium | reverse complement strand
ACTAGCTCTTGGTCCTGTTTAAATATTTGACCCTTCAGTTTGTCGAAAGTTTTGACGATGAGTTCATTGTCAGTTTTCGATGATTTCAAAGAAGGAGCATTTATGATTAATTGGGACGAATTTGAGCATATACATGTTATTAAAAGGCTCAGACACATCCTCAGCGCTTGGTGGAATGTGGACGTTATTTTCACAGACGAGCGTGGTTTTATAAAAGGACTTGATCAAGCAAAAGCTGTTTTTGCCAATCCCGCCGTTGGAATGCTGATACAAAAAGACTCTGTTCAGCAAAGCATCGCTGAAATAGTCACAAAAACAATCGACGACCTCAGAGTTTCAGACAATCGCTACGCCCTTAAAAAATGGGATATGGCTGGGTTTGATGTTGGTGTGTTTCCAATCATGATCGAAAATGATTTTATGGGAACTGTGATCGCCACTGGATTTTTTAGAGATCCTAATGTGCAAACACGCATGCAAGAGGTTCGTGATCGTTTGGCGGCCTTTGGCGCCTCGAATGATATGATTGAAAAATCACTTTCAAAATTCAAGTACCTTGATGACAACGACCGACAGCACTTTTGTGAACTTGTAGATTTAGTGGCGCAAGAGGTTGTGACTCTTCATCTTGAAATCAGTCGTCGTGAAGATCGCATCAAAGAGCTCAACAAAGAGCTTGGCTCTCGCTATAAATATGACAACATGATTGGCAAATCAAAACCCATGCAGTCTCTCTATGCACTTCTTGACAAAATCAAAGGCGCAGACACAACTGTTTTGATTCAAGGTGAGAACGGTACTGGTAAAGAGTTGATCGCTAAAGCCATCCACTACAACTCTCATCGCAAAGACAAATCTTTTGTGATTCAGAACTGCTCGGCGTTCAATGACAATCTTTTAGAGTCAGAACTTTTTGGTCACATCAAAGGATCTTTCACTGGTGCTCTCAAAGATAAAAAAGGTCTTTTTGAAATGGCCGACAAAGGAACCTTCTTCTTGGATGAAATCGGGGACACATCTCCGACGATGCAGGTTAAGCTTCTGCGCGTTCTTCAAGAGGGCACATTTATGCCAGTGGGTTCAACTGAGACCCGCAAAGTAGATGTTCGTATTGTGGCAGCAACCAATCGCAATCTTAAAGAGATGGTTGAAAACGGCACCTTCCGAGAAGATTTGTACTATCGTTTAAATGTCATCAACTTGCGTGTTCCACCACTTAGAGAGCGCAAAGAAGACATTCCTCTTTTAGCTGAATTCTTTTTGCAAAAGGCTTCCGAAGCTCAAGGCGGCGGCAAACGTGCTCTGACCAAGAGGGCTCTAGAAAAACTATATGACTATGCTTGGCCAGGTAACGTGCGAGAGCTCCAAAATGAAATGGAAAGACTCGTCGTATTAGCTGGTGATGAACTTAAGATCTTGCCAGAAATGCTTTCACCTAAAATTGTTGAAATGGGTGAAAAATCGAAAGTTCAAGGAGCCAGACTTCACGGCAAACTGAAGGACTCACTTGAGGACCTCGAACGCGAGATGATTCGCGAAGGACTTCGCCGTACTGGTTGGAACAAATCAAAGCTTTCAAAAGAACTCGGCATCTCACGTGCGGGTCTAATTATGAAGGTTGAAAAGTACGGACTCGACAAGCGAAAGCTCGCTCGATAGTTCATTCAAATAATTGCAATGCACTTAAGGCTGATCGAAAGATCAGCCTTTTTTGTTTTTCGTGCTCAACTCAAAACGATTTTAGATCTGAAATATATTCCCAACTGCCTAAAAGCTTGAAGCACCTCGCTTTGAAAATCTTACATCATTGAGACCCTCAGAAACGCTTAAAACCAAACTAGAGGCTCGGCACAACCTGTGCGCCTATCCTACACGAGTGACAAAAGACGGCACGACGATTGAATAAGGGTTCTGCAGACGCTGGTCCATTATGTTCCAGCAGGCTTAAAGGGTATGGATCAATGTTAGCTGAAATTCTAAATAGCTCATCAGTTCAACAATTGAAGGGGATGTTACGATCTCGCTATGGCAAGGGACTAAAGGTCAATTTTATGATGGATGTTACTTCCATCGCTGTGACCGCGCAGTCGCCCTCATGGGTTGGGGGCGACATGCGTATACTAATCTCTTCTGCCGCAGGAGAGTTTTTAGCAGAAGCCGTTATTGAAGATGGCACATCACTTTCTCTTGAAGAGCAGCAGTCTGCGGAGGCTTTGGTAAAACTTGTACTTGAGACCGCAATCCAAAACTGGAAGAGACGCAATCAAGCTTTAGCTCTGTCTGCAGTCAATCAAGACAATGTGATCTCTTTGCATAAAAATCGAATTTCTTTTGAGCCTGAAACAAGCGATTTGAATTTTGAGTTAGAAACTCTAAAAACGAAATCAATTTCAACCAACGCTTTATTTTTGCAAAGCCGCAATCCCAATTTGTTTCCGAAAGTGATCAGCGAAATTCACGACCTCACTCAGCGCTGGGCTTGCCTTCGATATTCTGATATCAGGACCCAGGTCCAGTCTGTTGAAGATTTACGTGAGTTGGGCGCATTGACTTTAGTTGTTGATGAACTTCTCAACCTAAGTCCAAGTGAGCAAGATCTTTTGGCTCAGTATTTAACCTTTGATTTAGCTCTTGCAAATTCAAACACCGAACCGCTTCTTGTTATTACTTCTTCTACAACTTTGACTGAACTGATGGCCTTATCTTTAATTTCTGAAAAAACAGCTTCTGTGCTGAAGCTTGGACTTATCGATGTAGAAAGACTTCCTACTTCGACGTCTCTTTTGAAAGAATCTTTAGAGCTGTATCTTGAACCTGAGGCGATGATCTGACACGATATTGGGATGACAAATCCCAATTCGAATCAAATCGATAAGTTTCTTAAGTCTTATTTCAACGACGAAGAATTCAAGGTTCATTCTCTAGCAGGTGATGCTTCGTCCCGGAAATATTACCGGGTTATTAGCAACAATCAGTCATGGGTGTTAATGCAATGGGAGCCTTACGATCCCAAAACATATCCCTTTCTTTCAGTTCTAAATCATTTTGCAATTCACAAAATTCATGTGCCTGAGGTCATTCATCAAAATCCGACCGAGGGACTTATTCTGCTCGAAGATTTAGGCGATCTGACTCTTGAGCGAAAATTTTGGGAAAGCCAAAACCAAGAAGCTTCAATTCCTTTTTACAAGCAAGCTGTCGATGAAATTCTCAAGGTTCACTATCCTGCAAGTCTTGATCAAACAGACTGCACAGCATTTAAGATCAAGTTCGATACAGAAAAATTTTTATGGGAACTGAACTATGGCAAAGACAATCTGTTAGCTGGTATTTGCCAATTTGCATTTACAGAAAAATCCCAAGCTGAAATTACGGCTGCTTTTACTGATATTTGCCAAAGACTTGATCGTGAAACAAAATACATCGCTCATCGTGACTATCACTCAAGAAATCTGATGCTCAAATTTGATAAAATGAGAGTCATTGATTTTCAGGACGCTCGTTTAGGCCCCATTCAGTATGACCTCGTGAGCCTTTTCAGAGACTCTTACGTCAATATGAGTGATGACATCGCAAACAATCTTATCGAATATTATCTTGATGGAGCAAAATCCTATTTACCTACCAGTTTTTCTAGATCGCATTTTGACGAAATTTACGAACTGCAAACCGTTCAGCGTTGCTTTAAGGCCTGCGGAAGTTTTTCGAGCTTTTACATGCAACGAAAAGACACACGCTATCTTAAGTATATTGGACACACGCTCAAACGAGTTCTAAAAAGTCTATCTCATTTTCCGGAGTACAAAGTTTTTTCTGATATTCTTTTAGACTCAGGTTCACTCGAGCGAAAGTACGAAGTTCTATGAAGGTGATGCTCTTGGCCGCTGGTGAAGGCCGTAGACTTCAGCCTTACACGCTCGAAAAACCAAAGCCGGCCATTCCGTTTTTGACCGCTCCTCTTGCGAGCTTTTCTTTATCTTTGCTAGAAAAACTTCCAATTACAAAACTCGTCGTAAATACACATCATCTTCCACAGCAAATTGAAAACCTGTTTCATTGGACAAAGCTGCCTACTTCAAACTTGGTTTTTTCTTCAGAGAACGATCTGCTTTTAGGAAGCGGCGGCGGAATTCACAAAGCAAAACAGCATTTGCTAGGACCTGATCCTTTTTTGGTTATGAATTCGGATGAAGTCATTCTTCCAAAAAAATGGGGGCTTCTTGAAGACATGCTTGA
>CANCBY010000223.1 GCA_947374445.1 Pseudobdellovibrionaceae bacterium | reverse complement strand
ATTCGAAGGCTATCGACATGTTATTGTTATTGGTATCGGAGCTAAGGCCGAAGCTGAAAGCCTCAGAAAAATCGCTGCTGAAGTCAAAAAATGTTTAACTGCAGCCAAAATCAACGAAGCCGTTATTGATTTTGACGGACTGACTTCGAGCAAAAAAGACACTCCAGAATTTGTGCAAGCTTTTGTTGAAGGGGCGCTTCTTGCCTCTTATGAATTCACTGAACTGAAATCAAAAAAGAACGACAAAACCGAACCCAAAGAGATCACTCTTCATCTTTGCTCAAAACTTGCCGCTGATGCCGCTGTAAAAAAAGCTTTCACTGAAGGCCAAATTCTTGGTGAGTGCGTGAATTTTTCTCGTCGCTTGGGAGATCTTCCGGGCAACATGATGACTCCGACTATCTTAGCACAAGAAGCTGTTGCTTCCGCTAAAGGCACTGGCATCAAAGCCACAGTTTGGGATAAAGCTCGCATTAAAAAAGAAAAAATGGGCGGCCTGTTGGGTGTATCTCAAGGGTCAGACCAAGAGCCTCGCTTTATCGTTCTTGAATATAGGGGCGCAGCCGCAAGCAAAAAACCAGTTTGCTTTGTTGGCAAGGGCCTCACTTTTGATTGCGGCGGAATCAGCATCAAGCCTTCAGCAGCAATGGAAGAAATGAAGTATGACATGTGCGGTGGCGCCAATGTGATTGGAGCTGTTATCGCGATGGCCAAACTTAAACTCAAAATCAATGTGATGGCGATTGTACCTTCGACGGAAAACTTGGTGAACGGCTCGGCTACCAAGCCAGGCGATGTGCACTATGCTCGTAACGGAAAATCTTTCGAAGTGAACAATACAGATGCTGAAGGCCGACTGATTTTAGCAGACGCCCTTTGCTATGCTTCAGAACAAAAACCTCAAGCTATCTTTGATGCGGCCACATTAACTGGCGCGATTATCATGGCTCTTGGCAACACTCACACCGGATATTTTACTCGCGACAAATCTTTGAAAACTAAAATTGAAAGCGCTGCTGAGTCTTCAGGAGAGCTTGTTTGGAACATGCCTTTGACTGATTATCATGTGAATGACATCAAAGGAACTTTTGCTGATTTTTCAAATATCTCTTCAGGAAAAGGCGCAGGCTCGGCTACTGCTGCTGCATTCTTGGAACAATTTGTTGAAGAGGGAATTCCATGGGCTCACTTTGATATTGCTGGAACCGCTTGGGCAGTCGGTAACCGTTTGAACTACTGCCCTACAAAGGGTGCAAGTGGTGCAATGATTCGCACATTTGTTGAGCTTGCAAAGCAGTACGTTTAAATTTGAATTGTATTTTTAAACTGATTTTCTAGATAAAAAATGACTTAAAAGGCCTCAGTAATACTGGGGCCTTTTTTATTTCCACTGAAGCAAAACAGGGCCAGGCACATACTGTTTGAGCTCTTGAGCAGGTATAACAACCTCTTGTTTTTCTGCGCCTTTTTCGACCTGACTTTCACTTGTGAAAAGTCGCACACTTTGCAGCTGCCAAGTGACCGGCCACTGATCAGAGACGTTGGCAAATCGTACAGAGATGGGCTTACCATCTTGAAAATTAAATTCACCATCAGCCACCGGCTCGCCTAAAATTTTGGCCACCGGAATCCACAATGGACTGATTGAATTCACGTCAGATGACATTTCGCACTGACCTTCAACTTCCATTTTTGGTAGTTCACCGTTAGAGGCAGAACCGTCACCTACAAAGGTCATTGAGATTTTGCCATATTTTTGGCAAGCAAAAGTCTTTTGCCCACCTTCACCCTTGATCACAAAGTGCCCTAGTTCGACGCCGACACCGGCTTTTTCTCTAACAACTTTTGCTCCCGAAAGAAGCCTCATTTTTTGCGCTTTTGCTAGTGCAGATCCATCAAGACCAGAAAAATCGTAAGTTCTTCGAATCGCGGCTGGATCTCTGGCAATATTTGAAGTGGATCGACTTGTAAGAAGGGTTTTAAAATTACCTTCGTTAGCGAAGCGAGGACTGAGCACAGAAAAATAAATTCCAAGCCCAAAGAAAATAAAAATTGCGGGTAATCCATAACGAGCTCGCATATTAGCCCCCCGACTTTATTTTAACTCAAATCTTCAAACGTGCGGAAACTGTCCTGCTCAAATAACAATAACTAGACTTAAGAGCATGGTTTATTGATGTATCCATTAAATACCACGCCCATTTCTTTGGCTTCGCTTGCAATAGCCAAAAGTCCAAGTCGAGCAGACCATCCATAAACATTTTCAAGAGGTGAGCCTTCGATGCTGACATTTAAGTCAGACACGCAAAGACGCTTGTAAACAGCTCCAGGACTATTAAGGCTCTCTGTCGAGTTCTTCTCGCCGTGTGTACGCAAAAAACCACCGCCAAGTTCGCATCCCACCATGTAAATAACCGGTTCAGCCGTGGCACCATCTGACTGAACACGAGAAGGAATCCCCTCTTGAATGATAACTTCTTCAACATCTTTGCCACCTTTGGCGGCTTTCATTTTTTTACGCGATTTGTAGTTCCAGTCTAAAACTTCTTTACCACTGCCAACACGTATAACGGCCAAGCCATATGTGCCCGAATTATTTTTCACAAATACGAAGGGCTCTGAATTGATACCGCGCTTTTCGTAATCTAATTTTAGATCCGCAATCATTTGATCCACTCGGCTTGCCAAAAGAGCTCGGCTGCTGTCATCGGCGATATCAAAATTTTCAAATACTTCCGTTTTTACATTTAAATAAAATGAATCAACGCCGCTGATCGCACAAAATTCTTCAACCAATGCATTGTACAATTTAAAATAACGGCTCTTTTTTCTTTGATACCATCCAAGTTCTCGTGGTGGATTCATTGGCAAAGTCACATGCGAAGCCCAAGATTCGTGCGCATCAGAAAAATCATTGTTTGAAATAATAAGGTCTGGCTTAAATTCTTGCACTGATGATGAGTTTTCAAAAGCGGAGTGAACCGTGACTTGAATGCCTGTGGCACTTTGAACCTTAATGGGCTCATACATTTCTCGTGGAATTCCAATCATGACTTCTTTGCCCGCGCCTTCAAGTAAGGAACGGATCGTAATAACATTTTCCCAATAAAAAGGATTGTTGGTGTGCTCCTCTGTCACGAGCAAAATCTTTTTAACATTTGATCCATAATGTTTGCTCAGGTAGTCGGCAAAAAGACCCACTGAAGTCTCTTTGTCTGTAGGGCAAATGTTGTTAAATCCTGCCGGAAATATATTTGCATCCACATTAGAGACTTTAAAGCCAGAGTCTCTAATGTCATAACTTGAATAGATCGGATAATTTAGATTGGCAGTTTTGGCACAGAACCACTCATTGAGTTGAGTTGCCTGGCCACAGATATTTTTATGTAAATTTTCGCGGGCCATTTTTACCTTCTTTCATTCGGGAACACGGGCTCAGATTCGATTTTGATATTATTTTTTAAATTATTTAATTTGATTGCCTCAGGCGTAAGCTCGTTCAGCACACCACGTGAGTTTAAAAATGATGTGAGCTTCAACTCCAAGTCCTTCAGGTAATCAAAAAGCTGTGTCGTCATTTTTGGTCCACCATCATCTGCCGGCTGACCATTCGAAGGCATCGTTGTTTGTCTCAGCAGTTGAATTGCTAGCAAAACACCCGTGCTCATATTGCTTTTTCTTTCTATCTGCTCGCGCTTGGCCGCACCCATATCCAAACTTGTATTAAAAGGGACTTGTTGAATTTGCAGATACAGATCGCGATAGTTAGACTTGAGACCCTCAAGCGCTCGCTGAGAATAAATCGGGTCGTTTAGTTCAATAGATCGCAAAGCAAATGGCTGAACTGCTTTTAAAGTATCCAAACCGCTCTGAAAACTTTCAAATGAAAGTTGATTTGTTGAAAGACTTCCCATTTGCAAGTAGATCCGCGACAGTTCTTTAAAGCTGATCTTTTCGCCCATAGTTGACTTCAATTTTTGAATTCCGACTTCGGCCTCATTCAGAGATTTTTTTGCTTCAGACAACCGACCCATTCGATTATAGCTTGCTCCTACACGTGCTGGGATTTCTGCCAGTGCCACTTCGGGGCGCAACGAATCTTTGAGTCGAAGCGCATCCGCCAATGAAGACATGACTCGTGCTTCGTCTCCCAAGGCTTCATAGCAATAGGATGATTGATAAAGTGCTTCTCCTGCAATGTCTGGCTGTGTGGTTCTTGTGGCCTCAACCATATCACGAAACAAAGCTGCA
>CANCBY010000222.1 GCA_947374445.1 Pseudobdellovibrionaceae bacterium | reverse complement strand
GCCGCAGGCTGCGCCCGAAGCGCAGGGCACAGGTGCAAAATCACCCAGCGATGCAGATATTTTGAGAAACAAAAAAAATCTAAAAGCCTACGATGCAAACCGCTGCGGAAAAGGCTTCTTAGGCGCAGTTTTCGACGAACTTCTTTGACCGATCCTTGGCCTGACGCTGGCCTAAATATTCAAGGCTTGCATGCCACTCGCACCTGGCACTTGGCGCTTGTGTTGCAAACCATTCTCAAGAGCTTAAGTAGAAGCCTGAACAGGCTCCCTGATGTAGCTAGGAGAGCAATCACTGTTTACGCTTTTGACAGAGGCCCAAACTTGGAGAAAACGCATGAGATCAACTAAAATCAATCTTAAAATTCTCGCCCTCTGCGGTTTCGGTTTCTCTATTTTAGGAACGGGCTCGGCAATGGCCGAGCAGGCCATGTTAGCTCCTTTCTCGCCAACCCTCGCGGTAGTTGGCTCGCCGCTTCAGCTTCAGCAATTCAAAGAGTTTACGATCTTAGTGGGCGAGCATCTCAATCTCTTCTCGCATTTGCCAAATCAGCAGTCATCAGCGCTCAAAGTAGTCTTACTTCCATCGCCGACGGAGCCCGGAGGAGATCCAGCCTTTTTGCTCGACACAAAAGTTTTACTCATGGGCCCTCTAGCACAGTGCCAAAATTCCGAATCCGTTAACTTCAACTCAGTGAATTTACATGAGTTTGCACATTCAGTATTTGCACCCAATTTCTATAAGGCTCTGCACCTGACTGGCGAGGTCCCTCCAGCAGAGCGCTACGATGCAGCCAATGCCAGAAACAACCCTGACTTTGAGCTTACAAAAAGATCTGCTCCCCGAGATCTAGCGGCCCCCTTCGATGAAGTATTTGCTGATGCCTTTGCCGTTCTTGCGATGAACGACCCAAAGGCCGTACAGATTCCTTTGACCGCCTGTGGAACCTACGATGTGCTTCGAGATTTTTCGGCTCAATACTCGCCCCTTGGCTGGGACGAGGGCACGCTCAAGCCCATTAGTTTTATCTTATCCAGCGGAAATTTCTATGACAAATCAGGTTCTCAAACTCAACCTCAGGCCTTGTTCATAGACGCAAAAGTGCATAATATTTTATCTCCGTTTCGCTCCGTTATTTGGAGCGAGCTTTTCTGCCTACGCAGCAAAAAAATACCTGACTCCGAGGCTGTCATTTTAGCGGCCACATTTAATGCGTCGATAAAAGTGATCCAACAGCTTTACGCAAAAAATCTGAACTTTGGCCAGTGGTTTGAAATTTCAAAGGAAGAGCTTAATCAGAATGTGATTGGGGAGTTCAAAGATTTGCTCAGGGATTTGTGATTTGCGAGCTGCTCAGAAGAATTACTATGTCTTGAGTCTAAAGTGTATCCTCGTATGCCTGAAAGCAGCTTGGACTAAAAAAGTCCACACATCAGTGAGAACAGCCCTCCTTTTGAATTCATAGAAATTTTACAAAGGCAGCTAGCCTTAAACGCCAATAACGACCTTATTAGGTTTAACCGCCTGAATTAAATCACCCATTGCTGTTGATTCTTTTTGTTTCATGGTACGGTGCACTAAATTCTTAGTCTTAGGGGGTAAATCATGAAGTCATTACTTTTGGCAATATTCAGTCTTTTAGGAGGGGTGGCCTTAGCACAATCCGAGAGCCTGACTCAGGTTTTTAAGTCAGTTGTTTTAAGCGCAAATCAATGGGCGGCAATCAAGGCAGATCAAAAGGATTTACTAAATGGGATTGTTGTTAAGCCCGGCCAGAATATTAAGATCGACTTGGATAAAAGAGGTGAAATTATCAATTTAAAAATCTTCGATGATCCTTCTATGTCTCAAAGTAAAGTCGACAATAGAGGTTTTTAGTGAGCCCGATTCAGGCAATTATTTTAGAAAGAATCAATAACAGAAGCTGGATTTTTGACGAAATTCAGCCTCTTTATCATTCGGCTCTCCAAAATCGTTGTGGAGTTGTGGAGTCAACAAACAAGTCGACGCTCCAACTAGCCTTATTAGCTTATTCGAATATTGAACTTAAATCTTCGGCGCAGTCTGAATTAATGTTTTTGGATAAATCTGATTTTGAAATGGAATCTAATTTCGAAACTCTCGCTTCAAAGGTCTTCGAGGCAGGCTACGCAAGGTGTTTTTCAAGCTATGAAAAAAAACTCATTAGTGAAACTTTCGTTTTTTTGGAACAAAAAAATTTTGAGACATATTCAATTTTTAAAAACGTATTTCACGCTTTTTTCAGAATCGAAGGCGGGAATTTTTGTGGCGCTTCACATCCACATGCTTTCGGAACATACTTTGCCGGCGACCTTTTTTTCAGTCTTGATATTGAAGAACGGGCAATGTCATTGGTGCATGAACTAGCGCACCAGGAGTTTTTCTTGGTTCAGCTAATTGATCGCCTTGTACAGGAAGGGGCAGACTATAATTTGGCATACGCTCCTCTTCAGGGAAAGCCACGCCCAACAATTGGCAGGCTTCATTCTTTAGCAGCTCTTGCACGAATGATTGATTTTTCTCGCATAATTGATTGCGACAAAAATGCCTTAGAACAAAAGCTTGATGAAAATGTTCG
The DNA here is from genome assembly GCA_947374445.1 of Pseudobdellovibrionaceae bacterium. Taxonomy (GTDB): domain Bacteria; phylum Bdellovibrionota; class Bdellovibrionia; order Bdellovibrionales; family Bdellovibrionaceae; genus CANCBY01. The sequence continues at coordinate 1,672 of CANCBY010000222.1, read as the reverse complement.
ATCATTTTCGTTAACGGAACTTACGACCTTTGGCCACAAGATAGTAAAAGCTTTGAGTTGTCGAACTTCTAAAATATGAAGTTGAATCTATTTATTGGTCTCATAATTCTATGGAGTCATGTTGTGAATGCATCAATTCTATCATTTGGCTATGTGCCGTTATCCTTTCCCAGGGACCCAGTTGAGTTTGATCAATTTGATGAACACGTTGTACTTGGACAAATAGTTGAGCCACTTGTTGATTCTGACGGAGATGGCAGAATTGTGCCAGGGGTAGCAAAAGAATGGCATTTCTCAACAAACGGAAAAGAGATTGTCTTTAAAATTGATCCTGAAACAAAGTTTAGTAATGGTGAATCGGTGAAGTCTTCTGATGTCGTTTTTTCGATCGCTCGTCATTTGAGTTCATCTTCACAGTCAAAAAATTTTTTAGCTGATATTGCTGACATCAAATCGGAAAAAAATGGAATTGTGATTGTTCTTTTAAAAAATAAAAATCCTGCAATTCTAAAAGCTCTTACCCGGGACCAACTTGGAATTATTCCGGCAGGCTGGAGTTTCGATCCAAAATCGAATAGTCCTTATATTGGTACAGGTCCCTACAATTTGAAAAAACATGATAATCAATGGGTGTTGGAAGCAAATTCATACTATCAGAAAGCGCCAGTAGCTATTAAGAAATGGCGTCTATTGTTTTACAATGATACCAATTTAAATGTGTCTGGCGAAATACCCTCAGTTATGCCTGATACAACTGGGCTTACTCTTGATCAAATTAAAAAAAATCCAAATTTTCAAGCAAATGAATATTTAATTGAACCGATTTTGGGATTTACTCAATCTAGCTTCTGGTTTCATCCAAAGGGCGCATTTTATAAAACTCCTGAACTTCGAATTTTAGGTCAAAAACTTCTAAATGAAATCGTCCAAAATTTTTGCCAGCAAGAGGGGCTTGTTAGATCAACTGGCTTAATTCCAAAAGGCATCCAAGGAAGTTTGGAAGCAGCGATGCCAATAGAGCAACCTCAAAAATCAAAGACGCGAATTAAAATGAAAGTTGCAACACGAAGAGGTGCTTTCGCACGCCTATTTTCGCAAGAAAATTTAAAGCGTATACATGAAAAATATAATTTGGATATTGAGGTTAAATTTTTTGAGTATGGTGACATGAAAGCGATTCAAGATTTTGAGCCAGATGTTGTTACGGGGAATTGGGCTGGTGGCTTCAATGATCCAACGGGTTTCCTTGCATTATTAGGCCCTCTACTTGGACAAGATTTTAAAAAGTATTTAGGGTCTAATTTGAGCGAATTACTTAGCAAGGCTGAGTCTGAACAAGAATTTGAGAAAAGAGTCATCGCATTTAAAAACTTAGGCCAAGAAATTTTAAAAAGCGCGTATTTAACGCCTGGATGGCGTGTCAGTACTTTCGAATTTAAATCTCGAAAAATTAAAAATAGAAAATTTCAAATCCGGTATACGCCACGCTTAATTAATTATGTTGAAGTGGAATAATTGATGGATCTCCGTAGCCTATTCGTGCGAGTAGCCATTGCAACATTTTTAATCTACATGGCGGGTGGAGTAATAGTCAGTGTTGTTGCAATTCAAGGTGCTCAACGTGACGTTGCAGCAGATTTCAACGAATTAATTTCAAACTCAGTTGCCGAAA
>CANCBY010000221.1 GCA_947374445.1 Pseudobdellovibrionaceae bacterium | reverse complement strand
CCTGCCAACTCTGCACTGAATAGTGCAATTGACTCGGCTGAAGACTTCGCAAAAAAATATCCGCCAGGTAGCAAAATTTTTGTTCCGACTTTGCAGCAAGACGGAATCATCCAAAGTGCGCCGAGCAATAAGGGCGAAGTTTTAGTTCTCGCAAACTCTTTACGACTGTCTCTGCCTTGGCAAGACCTTCGCGGAGCTAACAAGGCTAGCAATCCAACTGCCGAGCTGGTGCGAAGATCTAGTGCAGGCTCTGGCATCCATTCGAGTATTTCTGTGGCGCTGCAAGATGCTGAAAAAACGGTGGACCTCCGAGGCAAGACTGTCACCGAAGCTCTTGAAGAGCTTGAATCACAGCTAGACTCGTCATCAAGTCATCGCGAGGGTCGCATCAAAGTGATTCATGGGCATGGCACTGAGGCGCTCAAAAAAGCTGTCCGCACATATTTGTCTCGCAGCATGTACGTTAAAAAGTGGAAGGCAGGCTCTCCCGAACAGGGTGGCGACGGAATCACTTGGGCCGAAATCAATACTGAAAATTAATTATGCCGATGCTTACTAGCCCACTCTTCGCGATCACCTCAGAACTGATTCAGTAGTTGCAACCCCTGTTAGCTGTGCCACTGCAACTGTCGAGAGCTTCGACAGCGCCAGGCTTGCGACAAAAACTATGCCCCACACTGAAACAAGTTTTACCTCCCAACATACTGAAATCACATGATTATTTTCATCATACCAAGCTGAGACATGGCACCGCCCTTGCTTTATAGAAAGTCAAGCAGACACAAAGTAAACACGGGGGACTTTATGAAAAACAAAACACTCTACACATCCTTGCTGGTTTTGATCGCAGCCACTGCGCTCATGGGATGTGGCTCCCGCGTTAGCTCTTCGGGCTCTTCGGACTCAGCTTCAACAGCAGCCGCCGCTTCAAACAAACCTCTCGCAGTTTGTAATAAGGTAGTAAAAAATGATTTCGATGTGCGCCTGATGGCCTACACAGACGCCAACGGAGTTTCAAATGGCTCAATGGTAAGACTTAAGTTTGCGCACATACCTACTGAATATGTCGGCGATGGTTATGACATCCAAATTCGTAAATGGACTGCAAGCTCAACCGGAGTTGTTCGCCCTGCTGATACCGACACTCCACAATATGCGAACAGTAAGTTGGAATATAAATCCTCAAACATTTACCAATCGGCTAGCAATTGGGGCTACAACACCACTATGAACGTTGACTGGTACAACATGAAACTCATCGCTGCCGCTAACGAAGCAACAACCTACACCGATCCGAACACGTTTTTTCAAAAGTACAACATGCTCGTCGACCTTCAGGACACAACTGGCGATTGGAAAGCCTTGCAAATAATTTTGACCTACAACGGAACTGCTGTGAAATGGGTGAATATTTTAATCCCGACATTTTATGCCGACCCAGCTGATTACCAAGCCACTCATCCAGCCGTTCTCAGTAACTTGCATCCTTTGCTCTCAATGATAGGACAAGGCTTTGCAAGCTCTCAATACACAACCGAAACTAACGGCTACTGCTTCTAATTTGCTAGTGCGAGGACTCTTGGACCACGTCATCGGCCTGCAAATTTTCACCGTGGCGATAGCGGTCCACCAAAGTCTCATCCGAAGTCGGAAACGAAAAAAGTAGACTGTGCACAGCCGAATCTGCGTCCTCTTGAGTGATCCCAACATAATAAAGATTAGAGATCGCATGATCTGGGTAGTCTTTAATAAAGGTCACGAGCGTGTTGCCCTTCATATCAGTACTCCGCCAAATTTCATCAGCACTTTCAATCGTCTCTTCCCGAAGTTCTGTACCTAGCTCTTTGAATTGAGCAAAGGGCACATCTTTTTCTGTGCGTACCTTCAGCATTGCTAAAAAGAGTCCCATCGCTAAGGGATCACCCTCACTCAAGGCATCGCCTTCGAGCATGCCAAATTCAATCTCTTCAAAGGTGCGATCATAAACAAGATCACCCTTACGAAAACGATCTACCAATTGCAGGTCTCTCGTTACAAAGTGCAAAAATATAAATGTTGGCTCATCGTCAGCAGAAACATAAGCACAGGCCAAATGAAAGCACTGAAGCTCATCGACAGTTCTCACAAAATGAAAAACGGGATAATCCTTCAAAGATTTTTCATCGTACCAAATTTCTGAGGGGGCTTCGAGCGTGATATCCAACTGCGCTTCAATATCTGGAATGTCTTCGTCGCGAAGATCGCCTTCTTTTTTGAAAGCCAGATATTCGCCCTCAAGGGCCGCAATCGAAGGCTCAAAAAATTGAAACATTTGCTCTTCGGTTTTAAAAACCAGACCTGCCTCACGGTCGATCACGATTTCGGGAGCTTTGGGACGTGCATGTTTAACACGCACTTTGGTTTTTATTTTAGTCTTGCCTGATTTTTTGGAGGGAACTTTTGACTTTGCGATGACAAACCTCTTCTCAAACTATTCTGTGGGCATAAGCAGCACCTTGTCAAAGCCCGATCTTTTGTGTCGCTTTTATCTTGCAACTCAAATTTTTTTTCTTGACCATATTAACAAGAGACAACGCAAGGAGGCGACTATGTCAAATAGTGGATCATCAGGTTCAGGTGCAGACTCCGGAGCGAACTCTGGAGCCAATTCGGGTGCCAACTCAGGCGCAAACTCCGGAAAACCAGAAAAAGCAGCCAAGTCAGAGGCTGCAAAAATACAAGAAAAGAGCCTTGAGCGGATGGAGGCCCTGCTGAAACAATCAGCGATGGGGATCCACATCCTTTTTGATAATCTCTCAATTGCTGAAGTCATGGCAAAGCCCGCTGATGACAAAGACTTTTTTGATTTCAATAAAATGAAGCGAGTTCAAGATGTGATGACCGACCTCATCGCAAAGAAAACTTACTTCGAAAAAATGTCTTTTTTACGAGACCTAGACCCCGAAAGCTACAAAATGCTGATTCGAACTTATTTTCATATCGTTGAAAATACTGTTCGAGCTGGTAGCGAGCTGTCTCACTAGAAAATCAAGAGAACTAAAAATCTATTTTAAAGCCTGCTGTTGAATGAAGTTGATCTTACAAAAAGGTCAACTCGGCAAAATCTGAGGCTTGTGGTCCTACCAAAAATCCCATTCTGGGATTCTTAAACTCGTTTTTTCGGTAACTGGATTTTCCGGGCAGTTCGAAAATGTCTCAAAACAAGAAAAGCTTCAGATCAGCAAGGCTTTAACCGAAATAGTCTTGTGGTAAAAGACAAGATTCAGTCCTACTCAATAATGATCCGCGGGCTTTTTTTGCTCTCCGCTTTTTGGGGCTTGGGCTGCCAAAAAGCTTCACCCAATTTGAGCTCATTGACTTCACTCTCTGGAGTGACTCTAGATCAAAGTTATAAAACTGTGACAAGTTCAACTCAGGCAGTGACTGTGACTGGCAAGTGCAATAAAAATTTCTCAAATATAGAGGCTAGCGGAAACGATGGTAAAACTTGGACTTCTGTGAAGAGCTTAGATACCGCGGCAAGCATAGACTGCGCAAATTCTGGTTTTTTTTCAACGAGCTTGGTCCCCGCCTCGGCAAGCGCAACCATGGCTGCGCAAATTGATTCGGGCAGCACAGTCTCCTTAGTCTTCCGCGGCAATGGAACCTTTGGGGCTTCAACCTCACAAACACTTTCGCTCTCAAAATCTGGCCCAACTCCTTCGCAATCGATCACCTATGGAAGTAATTTATCTAGCAATGCAAGCTTTCGCCTGACAAGCCGACTATCTGGAACACCTATTTTGGCTGCTAACAATGGAACCTTTATCTTAAAATCAAGCTTGAGGGCCCAATGATACAACAATTATTCCGCGCTTTCATTTTTAGCCTGGTTTCAATTTCGACTTTTGCTGTCACAAGTCCTTCAAACTTTATGTACGAAGGAACAATCACAGATATCTCTGGCAGTCCCGTCAACTTGAGTTCGGTTTTAATCACTTACGAAGTCCTAGTTGGTGCCTGCTCACTTTATAGCGAGACTGCAATTGATGGAACAGCCACAGGTCAGATCGCTCACTTGGTAGGTTCAGGTAGCATTGTTTATAATAATGCTGGCATCAATACTCTCCCAAAAATATTTTCATCCACGATACCGCTCACTGGATCTGGCTCATGCACGGCATCGACAACGACTCCACGCACTCTTAGAGTCACCATTGCAACCACACCATCGATCACGGCCTCAATTCAAGTACAAGCTGTCCCTTACGCGCTTCAAGCTGCAGGAATCGAGGGCATCGACGCTTCTTCTTGCTC
>CANCBY010000220.1 GCA_947374445.1 Pseudobdellovibrionaceae bacterium | reverse complement strand
CAAGTTGCAAAAGATTTTTGATCGCTTGCGCGAGCATATTGAAATGACCTTTGAAATGGGCTTTAGCATTGGGCGTGAGCGCTTTGATTTCGATATTTTGTGAACGTGTTTGCAGCTCTACAATTTTGATCGCCCGCGAGATCACGTCTTTAAGATCGATCTCTGCCACTTCATCGACTTCAGGGTTGCGAGTAAAGCCTAACAGATTTTGAATGATATCTCGGCAGCGCTTCACTCCTTCTTCCATCTCGTTGATGTCAGGTAGGTAGGGGCTATTAGGTTTTAAATCCATCTTAATTAGTTGAACAAATGATAGAATTCCACCCAATGGATTGTTTAGCTCATGGGCGATGCTGCTGCCAATAGTGCCGAGCTCTGCCATGCGGACGGTTTCAAGAATTTTTCTTTCCATGCGGATTTTGCTTGAGATATCGTGATACAGGTTAAAATAAAGATCATCGATTTTTTGACTAGAGACGTCCAAGATTTCACTTTTGCTCTCGATCCGAAATTTCTTACCGAGGTGGCAATTCGGGCAAGTCGTATCTCTTTCGAACAGCATTTGATAGCACTTAGGCTGAACAAACGAATTTTGCTTGCTTCGTTTTTCTCCCGAGGTATTTGCTTGCAAGACTTCATAGTTTGAGTTGATCAGCAGAACGGGATCTGAAATCGCATTAAAAGTGGCTTGCCACTGCTCACGTAAGTTTTCGGATTGTTGAAGATGCCCTAGGCGATCAAGGGCTAAGGACACCGCTTCTGAAACGCGAAGTAGAAATTCATTTTCGTCTTTGGTGAAAGCTCTATCTTTGTCCCTTAGAAAAAAAATAGAGCCAAAGTTTTGCTGCTCGCGAAAAAGCGGAGCTTGATAGGCGGCAAAAGTTCGATAGGTTTTATTTTGATTTGCAAAGTTTCCATCTTGAGGCTTGAACAAAACTCGCACCAATGAAATTTCAAGAGGGGTTGCAAGAGCCTCTGCTAGTCCGACTTCCATGTCTCTGATGGATTGTGATTGATGGATTGCAATCATCGCTTCTCGTAATGCTTGCCACCGCAGATGAGCCGCAATTGTCTTAGCTCGAGATTCCTCTAAAAATTTTTGTCTTTTTTGAACTCGCTCATCAAGTTCTTGGTAGAGATTTCGCAGTTGCTCTGTTTGTTCTTTGATTAAATCTTCGAGTTGTTCATTTTGTTGTTCTTGTTGGGCTTTCTCTAGGCAGCGCGACACTTGGTCTTCGAGCTGTTGGGGCGCATTGCTCAAAGTTATACTTGAAATTTTCATACCATTGAGCTTTGGCATCCAATCTACAATCTTGTCTTGTGGCTCCGTGATGATAATAATTTGCGCCGAGAGATTTCGCTTTTTTAGGCGCCCCAAGGCCGCTTGAAAATCAATTTTTTTAGCAACGCCGAGAGTGACGGCCACGACGTCATAATCTTGGCTGTCAAGAGCGGTGATGGCCTCGCTTGAGCCTGCCGCAAAGTCGGCACCCACATTGATTTCGATCAAGCGCGAGGTCGCAACCAAGAGGACACTAGAACGGAACTGAGGTTCTTTTAAAGTTTGCATATTTTTATCATCTCGAAATGATTAGAAACTTCGAAGTCTGGCTGGTCGGCAGGTTCCTCAGGGCTTTCGTGAATATGCTCTCCATGCATAAATAAACAGGTAAATGCTCCTAGCTTTTTGGCCTCACGAATTTCTGAGGAGCGCCGATTGCCAATGCAGAGGAGCTGATCAGGTTTAAATTTATTCTCTGAAAAAAGTCTTATAAAGCATTGCCTCTTTGAATTCTTTGGCAGGCTCTCTGCAAAATAAATTTCTTTAAAATAGCTGGCAATTTCTAACGACTGCACTTTTTGCTTTTGCACCTGGAGATTTCCCTGTGTGACCAGAAAAAGTTGGTAGCGGCTGTTGAGTGCGATGAGATTATCAAGTGCACCTGGCATCAGCGGAAGTGGCTCTTTGATGCGATCGTCAAACTCAGGGGTGCCGGCAATAGGAATCAGCAGTCGACTGGTATCGAGCAAAGTATCATCAAGATCAAAAGCGATGGCAGCTATAGTCACTGAATTATTTTCTGTGCATCAGTTCGATAAGTCCAGGCTGAAATCTCGGCCATACTTTTTCAAGATCGCTCTTGTCTTGGGCTTCAACACAAATGACAGGTGTGCTGTGTACGAGCCAGCCATATTGACCTAGACTGCCTGGTGTTGGATAGCCAATATCTTCTTTGGCTTCGTAACCTGCCGCTTGAGCAATTGTTTTGGCCATTTGCTGTCCCGGTGAGCCAGTGTAGACGACACAGGGCTCCCAAGAGTGAAAGTGAACAATCATCGAGGGTTTTGTCTTGGTAATCAGCTGCGAGAGTGCCTTTGTTTCGTTTTCACTTTCACTATGAGGTCCTGGATAGTAACGGGGCGCTTTGGCTTCTTGAGTCCAATCTGGGGTGGCAAAGTTGCGATTCAAATCGACGCCTCTAAAATTGGTTCGTTGTTTTTGTTTGTATCCATCGATATTCAGACAAGGAATCAGAATCCACGATTTTATTTTTTCAGTGTTGTTTTTTTGCAGCCACAGCAGAAGTTGTGTTGCTAGTTCCACACCCTCTGGCTCATCTCCATGTACACCACCAACCAAAAGAAGAGGAGCCTCTTGCGGCAATGTTGATTCCCAGAGGGGAATCTCCGTATTTTGACAAGTTTTAGCCCAAGAAGATTGATGCAAAATATTTCGAGTCATGGTTTCATTGTTCCTATGAAAAAAGATTCTGGCACACCTCGAGCAAAAACAGCAATAATTTTGGCAGCCGGCAAAGGCACACGAATGAATTCTCCTTTGCCAAAAGTTCTTCACCCTGTCGCTGGGCGGCCGATGATAGCTAACGTGATTGAGGCCTGCCAATCAGCTGGTATCACAGACATTCGGGTGATTGTTGGTCATGGTCAAAGTTTGGTAAAGGCTGTGGTTGAGCCCCTTGGCGTTCAATGCTTTTCGCAAGTGCAGCAGCTGGGAACTGCCGATGCGGTCAGAGCAGCACAGATTGATTCTATCGAAGGCGATGTGATTATTTTGAACGGCGATCATCCTCTTCTTGAAGCATCGGACTTAAAACATTTCTTCAAAACTTTTCATGATGAAAAATTAGATCTCGCTGTCGTGACTGCGGTATTAAAAAATCCCAAAGAGTTTGGTCGTATTATTCGCCATCAAGGAAGCCTCAAAGCTATTGTTGAAGCCAGAGATGCTTCATCGGAGACTCTTAAAATTCGTGAAGTCAACACAGGTGTCTACATTTGCCAATCCGATGTTTTGAAAGATTACCTTCCAAAAATTCAAAATAAAAACATTAAGGGCGAGTATTATTTGACCGATTTGATTTCTTTAGCGATTGAAGATCACTGCAAAGTGGCACCAATTTTGGGCTCTGCCAAGGTGGCTTTGGGAGTCAATACTCAGCAAGAGCTGGCTCATGCAGCTAGGCTTGTGTACCGCCGCAAAGCTCGCGAGCTCATGGAGACCGGTGTCTTGATGTTAGATCCTTTGACGGTATACATCGAGCCTTCCGTGGTGGTTTCCTCGGGCACAGTGATTCATCCGAATGTGCATCTGAAAGGTTCCACTCAGGTTGGCAGTTTTACCGTGATTGAGCCAAATTGTTTTATCGTCGACACACAAATCGGTGAGTCGGTGCAAATTAGAGCCAATTCGTATCTCGAAAAATGTTTGATCAAAAATAAAGCATCGATCGGCCCCTTTGCTCGCCTTCGTCCCGAGACCGAAATTGGTGAAGGCGCTCATGTGGGAAACTTTGTGGAAATGAAGAAAGTCAAATTTGGTGATGGTGCTAAGGCCGGACATTTGACCTATTTGGGTGATGCTGAAATTGGCCGCGAAACAAATATTGGCTGTGGCACGATCACCTGCAATTACGCCCTCGATAAACGAAAATATAAAACAAAAATTGGTGAACGCGTTTTTGTTGGCAGCGACTCTCAGTTTGTGGCACCGGTTGAAGTCGGTGACGACGCCGTGATTGCGAGTGGTTCGACGATCACAGAAAATGTTCCAGCACGAGCTTTGGCCGTGGCGCGTGGCAAACAATACACCAAGCCTAATTATAACAAAAAATAGGAAGTAAAAAATATGTGTGGAATCGTTGGCTACTTTGGACCTCAAAACCCTAAAGATGTGATTGTTGCGGGGCTTAGAAAACTTGAATACCGTGGTTATGACAGCGCGGGTATTTCTGTTCTTCATGATGGCCACTTCAAAAGGGTTCGCGCCGAAGGAAAGCTTCGCAATTTAGA
>CANCBY010000219.1 GCA_947374445.1 Pseudobdellovibrionaceae bacterium | reverse complement strand
TATCAATGAAAAAGACCGTAAAGTCGACGTGACCTTTGAATTTGATAAGGGCAATAAAGTTTATTTCGGTCAGATCAACGTGATCGGCAATTCAAAAACTCGAGACAAAGTTGTTCGTCGTGAGCTAAAAATCCGCGAGGGTGAGCTTTACAATGAGACACGCAGACGTGAGTCTCTCGAAAACATTCAGCGCCTGGGCTTCTTTGATGAAGTAAATTTTAAAACCAATACTCCTCCAGAGAAGCCAGATATTTTGAATATCGATATTTCTGTGAAGGAGCGCAATACCGGAAGCATCCAGTTGGGCGCGGGATATGGTTCATTCAGTGGTTTTACTTTGCAGGGGCAAATCAATCAAGCCAACTTTTTAGGTAAAGGCCAAAAACTCGGAGCAGGACTCAATGTCAGCCGCGATGGCAGTTACTATAATTTCAATTTTACTGAGCCCTACTTTATGGATACTGAGTGGAGTTTGGGATTTGATGTCTACAAAAGTATTTCGAATCGTTATGATTACAACGAAACGAAGCTAGGTGGATCGGTCAGATTAGGTCATCCGCTGGGTGATAATATCACGGCGTCGATTCGTTATAAGTTGGACCGAACAAGTCTTGATAAAGTCTATGACTCTTCTGGCGTTCAGATCACAGATGAAACTTTATTCCCATTGGATACAGCTTCAGGCGTAACAAGTTCGGTCACGGGAATTCTCGAATACGACAAACGTAACGATCGTTTCTCTCCGACCAAAGGTATTTATGCTTCGACATCACTCGAGTATGCAGGTCTTGGTGGAGATCTAAAATACAACAAAGGAAATTTGACCTTTAGGTATTTCAAAAAAGTGTTCTGGGATGTTGTTTGGAGAAATAATCTTTCATATTCGTTTATTGCTTCTCAAGATAGCACCAAAGAACCGCCATTCAATGAGCTTTATCTCTTGGGGGGATCAAACACACTGAGGGGTTATCGGTATTTCCGCGTAGGGAAGCAATTACTATCTCAAAAGTTAAAAACTTATTATCAGACGGCTCCGAATACATACACTGCCGATCAAGCGGCGGTTTTGGCTATGAGGCCTTTCGGTGGACGCAAGCAAGCCTTGCTACAAACAGAGTTTGAGTTTCCGTTGATTGCTGAAGCGGGGATTAAAGGCGTGACGTTCTTTGATGGTGGTCAGGCAGAAGACGAAATGAGCAAAGATAATTTTTATAGCGACGTGGGTTTTGGTTTTAGATGGTTTTCGCCCATCGGTCCACTGCGCTTTGAGTGGGGATTTCCGATGCGGATGACAGACACTTCACCAGATCCGGTGAACTTTGAATTCTCGATCGGCTCGCCGTTTTAATTGAGGAATAACTAGTTTAGTTTAATAATCTAGATAAGGAGATAAATATGAAAACAACAATCATGATGATGGCAGCTCTTTTTGCTGGTTCGGTGGCTCTTGCAGAAAGCAAAGTTGGCTACGTAGACATGCAAAAGGCAGTTCAAGCGACTACTTCGGGCAAAAAAGCTAAAACTGATCTTGAGACTGAGTTCAACAAGCGCAAAAAAGAACTCGATAAGAAAAAAGCTGATATCGAAAAAATGGGTCAAGACCTAGAAAAGAAAAAAGCCGTTCTTTCTGAAGAAGTTTTGGGCAAAAAGCAAATGGAGCTTCAAGAAGAAATGATGAAGTTTCAAAAAGTGGTTGGTGAAAACCAGCTTGAAATCCAAAAGAAAGAAAAAGAACTCACTTTGCCAATTCTTGAAAAAATGAAAAAAGTGATCGAAAAAGTGGCCCAAGACAAGCAATTCACTATCGTGCTTGAGCGCACAGAACAAAATGTTTTGTTTGCACAAAAAGACGCAGATTTGACAGACGATGTGATCAAGGCGTTTGAATCACAAAAGTAAGTCTTAATTCATTTTTGAGGTTGTGGCTCTATGGCAGCAATAATTCATCCTACGACCATTATTAAAGGTGAGGCCGAAATTGACGATGGAGTCGAGATTGGTCCTTACTGCTTGATTCAAGGAAAAGTGCGTATTAAAAAAGGCACTTTTATTGAAGGCCATGCAACTATTGGTTCTCGCTTTGGTGTGATTGAAATTGGTGAAAACAATTTGATCTCTCCAGGGGCGGTGATTGGTGGTCCGCCTCAAGATATTTCTTATAAGTCAGAGCCCACTATGCTCATCGTGGGTGATAACAATGTGATCCGCGAATTTACCACTCTGAATATTGCGACCAGCAAGGGCGACAAAAAAACAGAAGTCGGAAATAATAATTACTTTATGTCCTACACTCACGTGGGTCATGATTCTAAGATTGGTAACAATGTCGTTATTGCCAACAACTCACACCTTGGTGGTCATACCACGATTGAAGACGGGGTTGTGATTGGTGGGGTTTGTGCCTTCAATCAATTTGTCCGTGTTGGCAAGGGCGCTTTTGTTGCTGGCAGCTCGGTGATTCGAAAAGATATTCTTCCTTTCTGTCGTGCTGAAGGAACTCCTGCAGCTGTGGCTCGAGCCACTAACAAAGTGGGACTTTTGCGCAAAGGTATTCCTAAAGATGAAGTCCAAAATATTCACCGTGCGATTCGTATTTTAATTATGGGCGGGGACACCATCGAGCGGGGTCTTGAGCGAATTCAAAACGAGTGTCAGATGTCGCCGAATATCGAGTACATCATCAATTTTGTGAGAGCTTCTAAACGAGGCATTGGCAGACCAACACGCAAGTCTCTTCCTGCGGAAGAAGACTCTGAATAGTATTTCTGAAATTAATAATTAAAAGATGGAGAGGTTCCTGTGACGAATCACACTGATGCTAAACTAAAAGGCGCCGTGATCGGTGTTGGTTATCTTGGAACTTTTCACGCGCAAAAATACAAAGCGCTGAGTTCAACACTTAATTTTGAATTTGTTGGCGTTGCTGATGTTTTTGAAGCTCAAGCAAAAAAGGTCGGCGGCGATCTTGGTGTGCCATATTTTACACATCCGCTGGATCTCATCGGAAAAGTTGATTTCGTCAGTATTGCTACAACAACGCCAACACACTTTGAAATGGCCGAAACTTTTTTAAAAGCCGGAGTTCATGTCAATGTTGAAAAACCGATGACTGTGCACAGCCAGGAGGCTCGTCAATTGGTTGAGCTTGCGGCTCAGAAAAATCTCAAACTTGGTGTGGGTCATAGTGAGAGATTCAGCCCAGTATTTGCTGCGCTGAAAGCGGAGCTAAAGGCTCCATTTTTTTTTGAACTTCAGCGGCATGCCCCGTTTAAGGCTCGAGGAGCTGAAGTCAGTGTTGTGCATGATCTGATGATTCATGATCTAGATTTATTGTTGGATCTTGATTCTACAGAAGTTCGCGTGGTCTCGGCACAGGGGGGCAGAGTGATCTCTGAGACTCTTGATTGGATCACGGCTTCTTTTGAGTTTGCGAGTGGTAAGAAGGCATTTATCTCTGTGAGCCGTTTGGCTTCTGCGATGACCAGAACAGTGAAGGTATTTGATCAAAAGAATACTATCATTGGAAATTTTCAAACCGGCGAAATTGAGATCGGCGCTGTTAAAGAAAATTCGACTCAAGAGCTTGCATATACAACAAAGCCGGTGGGCCGTGGTGATAATCTTTTGCTTGAGACAGAGAACTTTATTTTGGCGGTGCAAAATAAAGGCGAGTTGAAGGTGCCAGGAATGGCCGGACTTCGTGCTTTGGAACTTGCTGAAAAGGTGATCACTCTTACTGGAAACAAGCATGCATAAAATTATGATCGTGGCGGCGGAGGCCTCGAGTGCTCTCTACGCGCAAAGGCTCCTTGAGCACTGGAAAGCCAGCGGCAAAAGTATTCAAGCTTTTGGTGTTGGCACTCAAGCGATGGAAGACTTAGGCTTTGAACGCCTCGGTAAATCTGAAGACATGGCTGTTGTCGGTATCGCCGAAGTTATTGAGCACTACTCAGAATTAAAAGCAGTTTTTAACTCTCTGGTCGAGGCCGCACTTGAGCGAAGACCTGATGTTGTGCTTGTTCTTGATTATCCTGATTTTAATTTGAAGTTGGCAAAAAGACTTTCAGCCGAGGGCTTGCGGATTGTTTATTATGTCTCACCTCAAGTCTGGGCTTGGCGCAAGGGCCGAGTCGAATTGATTAAAAAATACTGTGATAAAGTTCTTTTGCTTTTTCCATTTGAGGCCAAGTTCTACGAAGAAAAAGGTGTCCCTTTCGAGTTTGTCGGACATCCGGCTTTAGACGATTTGAATCCGATCTATTTCGATGAGAAGCACCGGTTATTACAGCGACGTCGGCGCGGTATTGCTGATGATGAAGTGCTTATT
>CANCBY010000218.1 GCA_947374445.1 Pseudobdellovibrionaceae bacterium | reverse complement strand
TGGGGACATAGCGCAGCTCAGATCGGGATCGACATCGCCTTTCGCGAGTCCGTAAAATATATCTTGTTTGCTCATCATGATCCCGGAGCATCGACCCAGCATGTTTATCATTTGATTGATCAAACGCGAGACTACTATCAGATGCGAATCAAGAACCGAAAAGACGATGCTGATCTCCACAATCTAAAGTGGAAATTTGCCTACGAAGGACTCGAAGTCGATCTTTGGAAGTTATAAGTCTACTGATAAGGAATTTAATCCTTCGATTAAAACTCTAGCGAATCTTCTTGATAAGATTGCGGCTTAGAATTTTTAAGGTTGTCGGTGATAAAATGCACGGCAAGGTAGTGGTTCTGGTCACTCCAAAATTTTTTGAAGAGCTTGGTAGGTCCTAAAGTGATGGACCTGAAGCCCAAGAGATTGGGCCGCATTAATATTCTCTTCCAGATCATCGACAAACAATATTTCGCTGGGAGGATAAGAAATGGTTAACTCGGCACTTCGTTTTGCCGCCGATGGAGACCAAAACATAATGACCCCATTAGAAAGAGCAAAAGACAGAAAATGCTTCAGTCAATAGCGTGTGTTACGCATGGGTTACTTTGAAAGGGCCGCGTTTTCAAGGATCATCTCGGAGCAGCGGCCTAAAGCAGCTGCGGCACTGGTAAATCCGACCGCTCAAGGATTTGTTTCGCGACCTTTGTCCCGCGATTCCAGCCAATTTGTCTGATGCTGATAGTGAGCTATGAAGTTTTTTATTTTGTTCATGATCATCTTTAGCGTTTCTTTGTCGCGTGCGAAAAGGCTTTTAAATTCAAAGAACGTAAACTACGATTTGAATAGTGAAAAGTGTTGCGGACCCAAGTCATTATGACCGATCGCTTGACGGGGTCCGTGGTATAGCCGTTCTCATGGTCCTTGCCCATCACATTGTTACCTATATCAAAACCCCATTTTACTTTCCGTACGCACGCGATCTAATCGATTTCGGATGGGTTGGCGTCTCGCTTTTCTTTATCGTGAGTGCTTTCACCCTTCGTCGCTCGTGGCAATACCGGAAGGCTACCGAGAACAGTCCCGTTTTAAAGTTCTATGTTCGGCGCGCTTTTAGGATACTCCCGTTCTGGTGGCTGAACATGGCAATTTCATATCTGAATAATCCGGTGTTCCCTGCACTCACGATTCTTGCCAACGCGACACTCACTTTCGGTTTTTTCGCGACTGATTACAGTTGGACGATGGTGCCTTACGGGTGGTCTCTTTGCGTGGAAGAGATGTTTTATTGGCTGTTCCCCGCTTGGACAAAAGCGTTCAATCGCACGTCGACCGTTTTTTTGGCGGGCCTTGTCGCTTTGGCGTTCGCTTACGTTTGGGATAATGGTGCGCCGAGATATTTTGGCCGGGTCGAAAATCATGAGTTCTACTTTGGATTTCCAATCTCACGTTACTTTGTCTTCTTTTGCGGACTTCTCGCATTTCACTTGATGTCCGAATCATGGTGGGAGCGCGCGTGGCAATGGATCACCTCGCAGAAAATCCCATGGGTCGATCTGCTGATCCTTTTCATTTATTACAGGCGTTCTGATCCCTACGCCGCGACGATCACGGTGTTCTTGATATTTATGGCGTCACGTACGGATCGAACTTATATTGGTAAACTCACGCGCACGCGTTGGCTTTCGGCGATCGGAACGCTTTGTTATTCGATGTACCTGCTGCACTGGCACGCTCTATTTTACATCGACCCACTGAAGGATCGCATTTTTGCGGCGCTCGGAGTTCCTGCTGTGGGTGAAATTCAAATATTGGTGATGACGATCGTCATTGGTCTGGTGACGTTTCTCGCAAGTCTCTTCACGTACAATCTGATTGAATACCCGTCGGTTCTATTGGGCCGACGGGTATTAAAGCGTTTCGCTTAGAGAGTTCAGATTATTAATACCTGAATATAAGGATGCACCTTATCACTCTCAATCGCAAAACTTTATGGTCCCTAATCGCACATTCTCGTTGAGCATTTTTAGAATCAAAAAACCATTGAGTCGTGTTTCAACCGGCCTTTGAGCCAAGCAATAAGGGCATTATCATCGCGAGCGCGGAGCGCCTTTTTTAAAGACCAGCTCAAAGGTGAATTCATTTTTACCTTCGCCCTCTTTCCACGGAACCAGTTCGGTGTTTGCTGGCCACGAGAAATCTACTTCGGGGTAACGGCTTTCGTAGGCCTTCATAAAATCACCCCAAATGGGGCCGGCGCCGCTGGCTCCGGTGAGGCCGCTTGAAGCGCCTTTGTCGTATCCGACCCAAACTACCGATGTCACTCGGGGAGAAAAGCCAGAGAACCAAGTATCGCGGCTGTCGGAAGTTGTACCTGTCTTGCCGGCGGCGGGGCGTGTGTAGCCGCGCGTGCGAATGGATTTGGCGGTGCCAGAGTTGAGGGTTTGCTTCATCATGCTGACAAGGCTTGCGGTGGCTTCGGCTTCAATCACTTGGCTGGGTTGTGGTTTGAAATCAAAAATCAGGTGGCCGTCGTGATCGACGATGGAGCGTATATAGCTGAGGGGTGTGTGACTGCCAAAACGTGCCAATGTGACGTAGGCTTCGAGCACCTCTTCAGGAAAAAGTTCAAAAGCCCCTAGCGTGAGTGAGGGCACATTTTCTAAATTAGATCGAACTCCCAAAAGCCTTGCTGTCGAAATTATTTTATCGAGTCCGACTTCGATGCCCAACGAGGCCGTGGCTGCGTTCAAACTATTTTTAAGTGCAAAATAGGCAGGGACTTCGCCAAAATATTTTTTGCCATAATTTTCAGGGGTCCAACTTTGGTGATCAAATTTATGCGTTGTTTTTTCATCAGTCAGAGGAGTTAGCGGGTCGTAGATGCGTCCATTAAGACCAGAATTAGCCAAGGCGGTGAGGTACACAAAGGGCTTCATGATCGAGCCAATTTGTCGATGCCCATCAATGGCGCGATTGAACTGCGTGAGCTTGTAACTGCGTCCGCCAACGACGGCATTGATCAATCCGGTTTGAGAGTCGGCGGCTAACAGTGCGCCTTCGATAGTTTGACCCTGCTCTTTGAGCTTTTTTATCTGAGCATTTTCGCTTTCGAGTTGATTGAGCTGATTGCGAAGAGCTTCTTGTGCTGCTCTTTGCGCCTGAAGATGAAGACCTGTAAATATTTTTAGGCCTGGTTGCTGATCTGCCTGTGAGCTATTGAGAGTTCTCAACTGCTGATTGACCGCGTGAATGAAGTAAGGAGCGGTTTCGACGACTGAAGGTCGGCTGTTGGTCGGAAGGGCTTGCGCGGATGCGATGTTGAACTCTTCTTCGCTGGCAAAGCCCAAAGTTTTCATCCGTTCAAGAACTTGCAGTCTTCTTTTCTTTGCATTCTCAGGCTTTTTGAAGGGGTCGAATAAGCCGGGACTTGCGACGGTCGCAGTGAGCAGGGCGCATTCGCCCAAATTTAAATTTTGAATCGGTTTTGAGAATAAATTCTGAGCGGCGGCTCCAAAGCCACGGATTTGAAATGCTCCGCTTTGGCCCATGTAAATCACGTTCAAATAAGTTTCAAGAATTTCGTCTTTGCTGGCTCTAGTCTCTAAAATCAAAGACATAAAAAATTCTGTGACTTTTCTTTTGAGAGTGCGTTCGCTGCTAAGAAAATAATTTTTTACAAGCTGTTGGGTGATAGTGCTGCCGCCTTGTTTGACTCCCGTACCAAAAGCATTTTTGAGAGCGGCTCTTGCGATACCCGTATAGCTGACTCCTGAGTGCGATAAAAATTGCGAGTCTTCGATCGAAAGAAGTGCATTCAAGCATTGTGTCGGCACTTCGCCCAAAGCGAGGGCCGTTTGCATGACGGGCTCACTGCCAAGAAATTGAGCCACCAACTCGGCCTCAATAAATGCGGTGGGGGTTGCAAGCAATGGATTGCCTCGGAATGGTTGGACAATCATTTGGTCGGCGGCGACGGCAACCATTTGCAAAGAGTTTTCTTTAAACTGAGGGTCTTGCACATCGCGGATGAGCCATTGTATGCAGCTTTGTGTCTCGGCGGGGAGCTTTTCGGGCAAAGCCTTTTGGCAGTCTTCAAGGCTCAAGATAGAGTAATCACCTGCAAAAAGTTTTTGGTCGCTCTCGCGAAGGCGGTAATTGCGGTCTTTGAGCGTACTAAGCAAATCTTGAGATTTCATGCCCTTTTCAAAATCAAGAGGGGCTGAATAGTACTCGGTCGGCGGCAGAAAAGTTTTATTTTTGAGCTTATCGGCAATTTGCTGATCTAATCTTGAGACCCAATAAAGCAATGCGGCTCCGACCACAGCAGTCAAGATTAAGAAAATAATCATTGCAGGAGCTAAAATCCG
>CANCBY010000217.1 GCA_947374445.1 Pseudobdellovibrionaceae bacterium | reverse complement strand
GTGTTTTCAAAGGCCGGAGTCAGGTTCCAGAGATATTCTGAAAGCTGGGCAAGCAGGCGTTCAATCTCGTCTTCAATTTCAGTTTCGATTTGCCGCAAACGATTGTTTAGCGGGATCACTGAATCTGGCTCCATGAAAACAGTTTGCTTTGTCTGAGATGATCCGTGAATCACACCAGGCATGTAGTGCTGCATTCCTCCACGGATCGGTAGAACCCAGCGCCCATCGCGGGTGGTGACATACTTGTCTTGCAGAAGGCTACTCATTTGATGGTCTTTGACCAGGCGATCGAGTGTTGTCTCGACCTGCTTACTGAGACTCTCTTTTTCTTTGAAAAGGCGATAGAGAGTCTCGCTGGCATCCATGCGGATTTCTCCACCCGGAGTCAGAATTTGATCTATGGCCGAGAGCGGTTCCTCGGCTTTCATTAAGAGCGACGAGAGCTCTTGGCAGAACTCATTGTGTGATGACTCAATTGATTCCGCAGCTTCTTTGAGTGCCAGAGTTTCAAGACAAAACAAACGCACATCTTTGATCTCGAGATTTTTTAAAACAGCCTTGCGCTTGATACGTGAGTGCCAGCTCTCATAAAGATCCAGGCTTTCAAAATAGGGGCGAGTGCCAGTTCCAAGAATTTCCGATCCATCAACGATACGGCGAAAAGACTGCTCAGCCTCGGCAGAGCCCTTCAGAGGAGCAAGCCCACTGATTTCGATTTTGCCACTGCCGCTGGTGGCAAAGTTTTGAATCTGTTTGAGAACTTCAGCCCAATCAAGGCTCGCCAGGGGTGTCGTCTTTAAGTTTGCGCTCATGCGGGGCCTTTTCCATTCTTCCGAATATCAACGAAAGCGTCATAATAAGCAGAAGTACTAGAGGGAGCCAACCCCCATATTTGACATAAAAAGTCTGCGGCGGATTTTTGAGAAAGCGGATTTCGTTGAGCCCGTACCAGGTTTTTGAAATTGGTGAAAACGGCAAGATCTCGCCGCTGGCCAAAATGGAGGTTGTGATTCCGGTGTTGGTGCTACGAACTAAGGGCCTGCGCGCTTCGATGGCTCTGCCGAGTGTCATGTACATGTGTTGCCAGGGTTCAAATGTGGGTCCAAACCAAGAGTCATTGGTCAGATTGACGAGCCACGTTGCGCCTTTTTCTGAGAGCGCCTGAGTAAAACTAGGATACAGGCTTTCGTAGCAAATCTGCAGTCCAATAAGTGACTCTTTAAATGGCATCACCGTAGGTCCTGGGCCTTTAGCAAAACCAACTCCGGCAGGACTAACTTTGGCGAGCCAAGGGAATACATCAACAAAAGGAGTGTACTCGCCGTAGGCCAGCAAAAATGTTTTGTGGTAGGCTGGAGCCAAGGCCTCGCCATTTTCGTTGAACAGAAAAAGGCCGTTGTAATCATTGGGCGAGGTCATCTGCGGAGGGTCTTTGGCAAAGGCTCCAGTCATGATCGGCTTTTTGATTTCGCGGATGAACTGAAAAAACTGAGCGGGGTATTTGCGCTGTCGTTCAGAATCGTCAAGAGCATCTGGAAAAGCGGTTTCGGGCCAAATGATCAGCTCTGTTTGAGGGTACTTGGCAAGGCCCTCGCGGGTGAGGCTAAAAAACTGATTGAGAATTTCTTGCTGAAAGCCCGTGCCCTTCTCGGCGTAGGCCTTTTCAAGATTGCCGATATTCGCCTGAACTTGCAGAACGTTGACTTGAGAGTCGGTGATCTGCCATTTCTTTTCTTTTTGCACTCCCACCCAAGTGAGAAAAGCAAAGAGAGCAAGGCCCACGGTGATAGCCACGATCGAAAGAGTGCGGTCGCGTTTGATAAACAGGTAGGCGATCACGGCGCTGATCAGGTGGGTGCTCCAACTGAGGCCCAGAAATCCAATAGTATCAGCTATTTGTGCTAGCGGCAGGTGGGCCGCCAACCACGGATAGCCTAAGTTCCACGGAAAGAGGCTGGGCCACCAGCCCTCTGCGAGCACCACCAGACTGATCATGACCAGCAATGCTGAAAAATCTGACAAACGGAGGCGCTTCTTGAGCCAAAATCCAATGGCAGCAGCAACTGCAAAATAAATGTGAACACAAGCTGCAAATAGCAGCAGAACAAGTGCCGAAACCACCCAAGGCAGATAGCCAAATTCGTGGGAGACATAAGCCACCCAGTAAAAACCAATCAGCGAAAGTAGAAATTGAGTCAGCCATCCAGCGCAAAAAGCTTGCTTCCAATTTTCAGCGCGAGTGAGAACAAAATACCAAAGCGGTGCAAAGCAAAAGGCCAAAGCCCAAGGGGGGAGCGGAATGTAAGACGTCCCCATTAAAATTCCAGATAAAATCGGCAGCCAATACTGCTTGAAAAATTTTTGAATTCGCCACATGATCAAACGGTAACATGCCGCCAGAACAAAGCAATCGCGAAGAAATGCGACCTCATTCGAATACACGAGCAAAGGCTACAGAGTTTGGGCCTAAAGCATTACTGCGTGTTTACAATATGCGCTGTCCGAGCTGCGCAAAACTTTATAAAGTTGAAGCCAAAGATGTTTCAAGCTCGTCGCCGCATTTTGACTGTCAGTTTTGTCGCACCCAATTTACTTTTGATTATCCGCCGACCCATCCGCATTCGATACAAACAAGGCCTTTGAAGCTTTCGAATTTTTCTGCGATTTCAGAACTTGATTTTACTGATGGAATCGAAAAAGAGTTTGTTCGCAAATGTTCTAAGTGCGGAACTTTTAATTCCAAAGCCGCTGAAGAATGCCAAAAATGCCAAGTGATTTTCTCAAAAATTGAGGGATTGCCGCTGGAGCCAAAGACAGGCGCCCTGCCGTCATTGATGCGTGCTTGGCAAGAGCTGCTTGAAGACTACGAGAACGTCACAAAGCATATTGCTTTTGTCGATCGTTGTGAGGACTTGCAAGCGATTCCCTATGCTCTCCGCAAATATCAAGCGCTGAAAGAAGCTCAACCGCAAGACACCGTGGCGCAAGAGATGTTCAAAAAAGTTTGGATGAAGTCACTAGGGCAAAAAGCCAATAGATTGGTAGAAGCTTCGCGCATCATGCTGCTTTTAAATCGAGTCAATTGGCCCAAAGTAGTTAAGCTCTCGCCCTGGGTTCTTTATGCAGCGATGGTTCTTGTTGGTGCCACGTCCGCGCAGTTTCGCAATCTTGTAGGGATTGGTGTCGCCTTGTTTTTTATGCACTTGGGTTTACGTGTGTTTTTTCGTGGAGGTCTTCATCTTGAAGACCTTTGGGAATAGTCGCTTTAGTTGTAGATTATTCTCTACTTAGACTTGCTTGGTTTTTCTTCTAATTTTTCCATCAAACTTTTACCAAAAGCTGCGATGTTGCGACCATCTGGTTTGGCTGCAGCATTAGGGTCGCCGACAAATTGATTGCGCATATCATACCCATTGGCTGCCACAACTCCCGATGCATCCTCAGCGCTTCCGAGCACGGTGAGTGCTTTGTACAGATTGAGTTGACGATTGGTTTTTGTTTTTGCGATCAAGCTGGTTTTAGCATCGCCCGTTGAGAGGATATATTTTTTAACTTCCTCGGGGATTAGATTGTTTTTCTTAGCCATAACTAAGACTGCGGCACCTGTCACGAATGCTGTCGCTTGCGATGTGCCAGTCATATAGCCGTAAGAGTTGCCAGGCAAAGTCGATAGAATATTTTGCCCTGGAGCTGCGATGTCCACAGTTTCGGTTCCGTAGTTGCTCGAGGCCAAAACCTCTGTTGAAGGATCGATCGCAGTCACAGAAATAATATTTGAAAGACCGTAGTCAGCCGGAAAATATTTGTGGTTGTCTGAGTTTGAACGTTCGTTGCCAGCGGCAGCGACAACTAAGATTCCTTGTTTGCGAGCCTCTTCGATTGCGTCGTGCTCTTCTTGCGAGAACTCAGTTCCGCCACCAGAGTAATTGATGATATTGGCTTTCATTTTGATCGCGTAGCGGATCGAGTTGACGGTATTTTTCAAGTTGTCAGTGCCTTGAACTTTTGGGTCATAGTACTTCAAAACCATCAAGGACACTTGCGGTGCGATGCCCGCGATCCCTTTGCCATTCCCAGCCTCTGCGCCAATGATGCCTGCGATATGAGTGCCGTGCCCGTGGTTGTCAGTAAGATCAGAATTGTTTGAAACAAAGTTCCAGCCATGAACATCATCCACATATCCGTTTCCGTCGTCATCAATACCGTTTGAAGCTTTGTCTCGGCCGTTGGCATCGAGACCGGTTTCGCCTGGGTTGTTCCAGATATTGCTTTTCAAATCCTCGTGATTGACATCGGCTCCAGTGTCGATCACAGCCACACGAATATCTTTTGATCCTTGAGAAATCTCCCAAGCGCGGGCTGCATCTGATTT
>CANCBY010000216.1 GCA_947374445.1 Pseudobdellovibrionaceae bacterium | reverse complement strand
ATCACTCCCACTGGAGTTCAAACCGGTCTTGGTGTCAGAACAGCAGCGGTACAAAAAGATTTTTCGGGCGGATCAGCAATGATAACGAAGAATCCTTTAGACATTCAGATAGAGGGCTCTGGTTTTTTTCAAATTATGACTCCCGATGGTCAACTAGGTTACACTCGTGATGGTCAGTTTAAAAAAGATGCCACCGGCAAAGTGATTGATAAAAATGGTAATTTTTTGCAGCCAGAAATAACTATACCTGTCGATGCCGTTGGTATCGAAATTGCGCCATCGGGTGAAGTTCGTGTGACTCAGGGTCTGAGCGATCCACCAAGACAGATTGGCCAGATTGATATTTCAAATTTTGTGAATCCAGCAGGCCTGAAATCGATCGGAAAAAATCTTTATGTGCCAAGTTCAGCGAGTGGCCAGGCGGTCAACGTGCGCCCGGGTCTTCAAGGAACAGGATATCTAGCTCAGGGGCAGATCGAAGCCAGCAATGTGAATATTGTGGATGAAATGGTTAACATGATCACGGCACAAAGATCTTACGAGACTAATTCTAAAGTGATTCAGGCATCAGATCAAATGTTACAGACCGTCAATAACTTGAGGTAATTTTGAGTTTAGTATTGCAGAGAATAAATTTTAACAAAAGCCCGATAGCTTTACTTGCATCGGCTCTTAGCCTATTTCTTATGGCCGGAGACTGCGAAGCCTCAAAGATTGAGGTGCAGTTGCTAGGTTATGCCGAAGTGCCAGCCAATGCTCCTGTTAAGATGTCATACATTGCAGTGCCTATCGAGGATGATAACAATAAATTTGAAGCGATCGAAGATCTTGAAATATTTTCGGGTCGCCCGGCTGGCGATCACAGATTTTTAGGTCGAGTTGAAATGGCCAGAGCCCTTCAGCAGACTTTGGGATCGAATGAGTTTACATTCAAAATTCCAAATCAAATGATCATCGAAACCAAGAAAAACCATATCGCACACTCGGATTTGCAAAAGGCTTTGAATTTAGAAATTCAAAAACAGTGTCTCGGCTGTGAGGTTAAAATTCGCGATCTTCGTTTGCCGGAGCTTAAAGATGCAACCGAAGACATGCTGTCTTGGTCAATTGATGCTTCGCAAACCAAATTACTTGGCAGCTTCTTGGTGCCAATTAAAGTTCGCTTTGCTTCAGGTGAGAAAAGCTATTTTATTTCAGGAACGATGGATGCATTTAAGCCAGGGTTTGTGACGAGAAGGGCTATTCCAGCTGGTGAGAGGCTGAGCGAAAGTGATCTGGAGTTAAAGCGAGTCAACGTGACATATCTTAAGGGCTCTTTGCTTCAAGCAGATGAGTTAAAAGGTCAGATCCTTGCTAAATATATTGTCTCTGGTCAGCCACTTTTGAGTGGTGATATTAAGCGCGAGCCAGCTGCTAGTCGTGGTCAGTTAATGAAGGTGATTGCGGGAGATGAAGCTCTTGAAATCAGCTCACAAGCCATTGCTGAAGAGCCGGGTTACGTGGGCGATTTTATAAAATTAAAAAATACAGAAACACAGAAATTAATTTCTGGAAAAATTATTGATAAAGGACTGGTAAGATTGCAATGAAGAAAAATCTTATGATTAAAGCATTTTTTTTACTTTCGATCCTTTTTGGATTGCTCAATACCGGTTGCAGTACAATGAGAGATTGGATGGGTCTTTCTAAAGAACAGCCTGTGGTTGCGGCAAAAGCACCATCCGTCATTACAACGCCAAAATTTTCAGACACGCAAAATCTTTTGGTCCCTGCGAACCGTCAGTACAAGCGCATGACAAAATCAAAGCTTGAAGAAGAGTCAGAACTGCAAGCAGGAGCTGGTTCGATGTGGGTTGGTGAGGGCCAAAGTGCTTATTTGTTTTCTCAGAACAAGGCCCGAAAAGAGGGCGATCTGCTCAATGTAAAAATCGAAGGAAGTGCACAAAAACAAGTTGAGACAAAAGTTTCTGTGATTAAAAAACTTCTCAAACAACTTGAAGATCAAGAGTTGCAGCAGCAAAAATTGAAAGAGTCTCAAGCCACTGAATCGGGAAAGTTGGCTGAAGCTGGTAAACCGGCAGAAGCGGCCGATAAAGCCGGAACTAGAGCCCCTGCCTCGGTCAATAACGATGATAAAAAGAAAGACGACGAAGCTGTTAATATCGATACAGTTCCGACTCGAATTGTGGAGCGCCTGGCCGACGGAAATTATCGAGTCAAAGGGGCGCAGCCTTTTATGATCGGCAAACGCGAATACAAAATGTTGGTCACAGGCCTCATCCGTGCTGAAGATTTTAATGATGAAGGAATCAGTTCAAATAAACTTTTAGATCCGCAATTTGACGTTGTGAGTTTGCGAAAAAAGGAAACCAACTAATGAGAATACTCCTTTTGAGTTCCATATGCATTTTGTCTGCTCTGGGAGTTTCGGTTTCTCAGGCTGCTCGGCTTAAAGACATATCGAGTATTCGCGGAGTTCGAGAAAATCAATTGATTGGATACGGCATTGTTGTTGGCCTGAAAGGATCAGGCGACGGTAAATCAGAGTTTACAAATAAATCCGTGGCTCGCATGCTCGACAAGTTGGGCGTTAAGCTTGATGGCGCCGATGTAGCTTCTAAAAACGTGGCAGCTGTTATCGTTACGGCAAGCCTCCCGAGCTTTGGTAAGGCAGGAAACCCATTAGACATTACAGTCAGTTCGCTGGGAGATGCTTCTAGTCTTGAGGGCGGTACTCTCTTGCAGACACCTTTGCGCGCGGCCAATGAACAAATTTATGCTGTTGCTCAAGGGCCTGTTTCGATTGGTGGATCTGACAAAGATAAGTTTACAACAGTTGGAAGAATTCCAAACGGCGCGATCATTGAAAAAGATGTCACCAATGATTTCGCTTCGAGAAAAATGTTTCGTCTGACGTTGCACAATCCAGACTTTATAACGGCCGCGCGCAGTGTGCTGACGATCAACAAAGAGTTGGGTGGTCAATACGCATCAGCAAAAGATGCTGGTACAATCGACATCATCACGCCTTTTGCATATGAAAATCGTGGTGTTGAACTTTTAGCTTCGATCGAAGCCATCGAGATCAATCCTGATACAAAAGCCAAAGTTGTGATCAATGAAAAAACCGGAACTGTGATCATTGGTGATAAAGTTAAAGTTTCGAAAGTGGCTATCGCGCACGGCAGTCTTTCAGTCAAAGTAGGCAAGAGCAAAGACAGCAAAGACGGAGCCGAAGAAAAAGTTTCGATGATCGAAGGAGTGAGTGTCGGAGAGCTTGTCCAGACTTTGAACAAGCTCGGAGTCTCGCCAAAGGACCTGATCACTATACTTCAGTCCATCAAAGCAGCTGGAGCTTTGCACGGGGAACTCGAAATATTATGAAAAATGATTATGTTTTTGGCACAAAGTTTAATAAAATTAAGTTATCCGCTGAAGTTCTAAGGATGGAGTTTCAGCGTGGGGAGGGTGAGTTAGAGATCGGGAACCAAGGACGGTTTGGATCAAAAAGCTCAATGTGTTTCTCGCAGGAAACAGTAGCAATAGGTCAGCATACGCCAAGGATTGGCGCAAAAAGGCCATGCTCAAGAGTACTAAGTGCAGGATGCGCTTGCGACTCTGACTCAACTCCCCTTTTTTCTTTTTCTGCCTCGGCAGAAAATTTGCTTTCTTTTTCTGCAGCGGCAGAAAATTTTCTGAGTGAGGTCTCATTTGGTTGAGGCCCCTAAATTCAAAGCTCTTCGCCAACCCATCACTCCAGAGCAGCAAGATGCCAAGCTCAAAGGAGTCGGTGAGCTCTACGAAAAGCATTTTTTGCGCGAGATGGTCAAAGCCATGCGCGGCACAGTCAGCGAGGGCGGCTTCATCAAGTCGAACCAAGCTGAAAAGATTTTCAAAGAGCAGCTAGATCAAGAGTATGTGGAAAAGTGGGGGGAAAAGGGCGGTATCGGCTTAGCTGATATGATCCACCAACAGCTTGTTTCAAAATACGGAACACAACTCGGAATCACTCCACAGATTGTAAAGCCCAAAGGGCCGTTGCCTCTCGATGAAAAATCCACATTTCTAGCGCAACCTTTTCGCCCGCAAGCGAATTCAAAAAAGTTCAGCATGGAATTTATAAAAGATCTTGATCAACCTAACCTTGGTATTTCTTCTGTGCGAATGCCTTGGGAGGGCAAGCTTTTGAACTCGACCAAGCTTGGCGTTGATGAATACCTATTAGATCTGCAGCATGACAATGGATTGAAGAGCCAGATCGTTTTTAAAGGGCAGCCAATGGCAGGGATCAAAGGCCAGGAGCTGCAAGCTGGCGACAGGATTGGGCTTTTAAGCCCTGAGGCTAGGGCTTTCTTTTGGAACGTAGAACCTGTTTCAAATCCCGT
>CANCBY010000215.1 GCA_947374445.1 Pseudobdellovibrionaceae bacterium | reverse complement strand
TCTTCTTCGAGATGCTTGGCTTGAACCAAAAGACACTCTTTGAGATCTCTGGCACCCACGCCTGGTGGATCAAACTCGTGAATAAAAGTAATGACGTCTTCGAGATCTTGTAAAACAACTTTTTCATTCTCAGCGATTTCAGAGAGCGGAGTTGTGATATAGCCGTCATCATCAATGTAATTGATAAGAGTGTCTGCGATGAGGAGTTCGTCCTCTGCAAAGCCAAACATTTTTGCTTGCCAATAAAGATAGTCATGAAGTGATTGCGTGGTTGAGATCACGTTCTCGTAGTTCATGATCTCTTCGTTGCCACCTTGGCCTTGTTGCGGTGGCTTGTATTGATTCTCTAAATAATTATCCCAATCAAACTCATCTTGCTTTTGCGGATCTTGATCATTGTTTTGATCTGTAGATTTGCCTTCAACTTCAGTTGAAGCCTCTTTGGTCCGCTGCAGGTCTTCTTCTTTAAGATCATGAGTTTCTTCGAGAATAGGATTTTCTTCGAGCTCTTTGCGAACTTGTGTTTCAAGTTCCATGCGCGAAAGTTGCAGAAGCTTGATGGCTTGCTGCAGCTGAGGAGTCATCCTCAGGGTTTGGCTTAAATTCATCGACTGTCTTAATGTCGCCATACCATCCTTGAACTAAAAACAGGGCGTAAAAAAATTCAACGCCTACAGTTTAAAATTTTCGCCTAAATAAAACTTTTTAGCTAGCTCAGAATTTGCAATCTCATCAGCTGTCCCTTGGACCTGGATCTGACCATCTTTAAGAATGTAAGCCTGATCACAAATTCCCAAAGTCTCGCGCACGTTGTGATCAGTGATCAGGACCCCAATGCCCTGGGCTTTGAGATCACGGATGATCTGCTGAATATCGGCCACAGCAATAGGATCAATCCCCGCAAACGGCTCATCTAAGAGTAAGAATTTAGGAGATCCGGCAAGAGCTCTTGCGATCTCGACCCGCCGTCTTTCTCCGCCCGAGAGAGCATAACCAAAACTATCGCGGATATGACCTATACGAAAGTCCTTAAGAAGTTCTTCGAGTTTTTCATTACGACGTGACTCTGAATAACCATGAGCTTCGAGAGCCACCATGATGTTCTCGCTGACTGTGAGCTTACGAAAAATACTTGGCTCTTGCGCTAGGTAACTCAAACCCACTCGTGCCCGGCGGTACATGGGATCAGAGCCGATCGACTCGTTATCCAGAAGGATATCCCCAGAATCAGGCTTTACCAAACCCACAACCATGTAAAAGCTGGTAGTTTTACCCGCTCCATTGGGCCCCAGAAGGCCCACAACTTGTCCAGACTCGACAGAAAATGAAACGCCCTGTACCACTTTGCGTTTTTTAAAACTCTTTGAAATTTGAGAGACTGTTAGCAAGCTCATTGTTTGTCCATTCTCGCTCGAATATTCTCAACTTTCACTTTTTTTCCGCCATCGATAAATATGATCTGGTCCCCTTGGATCTCATCATTATTTTGCACAACTCTTGGCCGCCCATTCAAAATAAACTTGTTCTCGAGCGGTTCAAACTTAATTGTATCAGAGGTCGCATACTTGTCAGTATCTGTGGCCCTGACGCCTCCTTGCAATAAAATCGACTGTAAAAAATCTTTGCCCTGGTCGTACTGAAAGAAGGCCTCTGGACCCTCTAGCTTCATTGTGTCGAGTTCTACCGCGACATGGTCATAAAATTTTGCCGAAAATGAGAGGCCACTGAACTCAGCACCACCGCTTGTCACAGACGCCTTTTTTTTGTCGTCACCTAGAGTCATCGTCGCAACTACATTTTGCTTGATACTCATGATTTTTTTATCCACTTGAGTTTCCATGTCTTGCCCGTTCAAATTGATAAAATTTCCCTTGCTGTCTGGTGGCCCCAACATATGCACTTTGTCTTTGCTAGTGAGTAAGCGCAGACGAGCCTGGTACCGGAGCTGTTCGGTCTGAAATAAATAACCATTAGACGATTTGGTTTCAACACTTCCAGCGATATCAATATCTTTTGATTTTGCGTCGATGTTTCCGGTTTTACCGGTCACTGTAAATTGCACCACATCATCGCTGTAAAAAAGTACTTTGACTTTCTTTAGCTCCCAAGTGCCTTTGCTTTGATAGCCTTCAGCGGCTTCAGCAAACATCTCCCAATCACGATTACCAGAGCGAGACTCGACAAAATGAACGCCCTGCATGACTTGCTCAGCGCCCGTATTTGTTGGGATCCCCGCCTGAGCGCCAGATTGCTCTTCTTCAGCTGTTGTATCTAGATGAATTGGAAAGCCGACAAGGATCTCCAAAAACATAAGACCCACCAGAATGGCGAAAATCCACCCGCTCCATTTTCTCATGAATGTATTCTATTTCTGAATCTTCTGTTTGGTCACGGCGAAATTGATTTCACCAGCGCCAGCCTCTGAAATTGTGTACATCACCTTTTTCAGAGTCAGAAAATCAACACCTTTGTCGGCCTGTATGGTGACTTTATTCCAAGCATTAGCGTCATCATCCTTTTCACCACGAGCTGAGTCGACCACATCTCGAAGCTTTTTTTGGATGTTTTTATCTTGCTCGGCTTTCGAACGCTGCAGAGCCTCACTGAGCTGCGCAAAGAGAGGCTGAATCATCCACTCTTGTTGGGCATGGATTTGATCGAAAGTGACGATTGCAGTCTTATCGATAAGGACTTCTTTGTTTGAAATAGTAACTATCACCGCAGGCTTGAGCTCTTTGATCCGCTCAGCCTTTGGCAAAGTAACTTCTTTCGGAATATAAATAACTTCACCCGTGGTGTTGTAATTCTGCAGCAAAAAAATCACGAGCACTGTGAACATATCTACCATGGCCGTCAGCGACAGAACTGCAGTGACTTCTCGCTTGCCTTTTTTCTTTAACAAACGACTGTAGCGAAAACGCTCGCCGGGCGCATGAATTGGCATCAGTTAGGCCCTCCGGTTGCGACTGAGATCGAAGTAAAACCAGATTTTAAAAGACCATCCATCCCTTTGATCAAACGCTCATAAGGGATTTCATCTTGCATCATGATGACGGCATCAACCTTGTTTGGATATTGCTGTTTAGCTTTTTCCAACTGCGCCACCAGACCTGCTTCGTCGTAATCATTGTCAATCAATGGCAAGCTCATCAGTTGTTTGCCCACGGTTAAAAAATATCCAGCAGCTTTTACTTCTAGCTTCAAAACCACATCAGCATCTGGCGGAGGAGGTGCCGGTGCTGTGTCTGTTTTTTTGCCGTAAATCGAACTGCCGATTTGAATCATCGAAACCTGGCTCCAGACCGCAGTGATCAAAAGAAAGGTAATGAGCACGCTCATCAAGTCGATGAACGGCACGAGATTCAATTCTAGAGATGTTTTGCGACCACTTCCGCCCGATTCAATATGAGCCATTTTTTAACCCTTCAGTTTACGAGAGAAAACTCAGTTCAATTTATCTCTGTTGGCTACAACTAGATTCAAAAGACTCATTGAGCTTTCAACCATATCATTTTCAGCACGTTGAATGCGGAGCTGAAAATATCCATAAAATACGATCGAAACAATCGCCACTAAAAGACCCGCAGCCGTACAATTCAAGGCATGCGAAATACCTTCTGAAAGTCGCTGAGCTTTTTCAGCAGGATCGGCTGCAGCCACCGCTCGGAATGAACCGATCATACCGATGATAGTTCCTAGTAGACCTGCCAAAACCGCAACGTTACCGGTTACCGCCAAGAAAGATGTCCAACCTTCAAGTTTAGGATTTTCTCTGAGTACAGTTGCATCCATTGCCACTTGAATCTCTTCGTCAGGACGCTTATTCATTGCTGCCACAAGACCTGACTTCACAGTGTTCGTCAGAGGAGTTTGGCGAGCGTCACAATAAGAGATGGCCTGCTTGAGGTCGCCTCTCACGATCATGCCAAAAATATTGTCGGTGAATTCTTTTTTGTCGATCGAAAGATTTTTAAGAGCCAAAAATCTTTCTACAACCAATAGCACTGTTATGATTCCAATAAATAAAATCACATACATGACCGGTCCGCCTTCGACGAAGGCCCTTACCAAAAATGGCATATTCTCTGTCTGGTTCACTATTTCCTCCTAGTTGCTAAATAATCCTAATTCAAAATCATTTTTTAATAATTCAACTTACAAAATCAATTCGGTGGCGAAAACACAAACGGATAATCAACTTCCGCAATTGATCCCGATGGAGGCTCAGGAAACCCTCCCCCATTACGAATAGTCCTCGCAACACAGCCTTCAACATCAGGGCTACCCATGGTGCTTGATTTAGTGCTGGCCGATTGAATTCGCCCTTGCTCACCGATCACAAACTTAATGACGATTTTTCCTTCGAGATCTTTTTTCGTATTCAAAGATTTGTTATAACAACTTTGAATCAATGG